>NZ_JASKYT010000092.1:0-22210 GCF_041028275.1 Streptomyces sp. PU-14G | reverse complement strand
GCGCCGGAAGCAGCCCGGAGGCGTTCCCCCCCCCCCCCCCCCCTCGTGGCGCCCGGTGACGTGCGGGGGACTGGCGGCGGGCGGGGCTTCGTCAGCGCGCTGACGGCAACGCCTCCGGGCTGCTTCCGGCGCTGGTTGCCGGGGCATCCGGCGCGGTCTCGTGGGGAATTTCGGCGACGGCCTGTTGACGGAAGAGCGCGACGAAGAGGGCGAAGGCCAGTACCGACACCATGCCGGCGACCGTCCACAGGATGTTCCAGTCACTCAGCGACGGGGCGGAGCCGGCGCCGACGGCCTGGTCGTAGAGGAAACCGGCGATCAGCGAGCCGAGCCCCTGACCGACGCCGATACTCATGAAGAAGACGAGCGCCTGGGCCTGTGCCGTGAGGGCCGGGGAGACCATGCGGTCGACGTACATGCAGGCCGTGATCATGAAGAAGTCGTTGCAGGCACCGTGCATGCCCACCACGACGAAGGCCAGCCAGTGCGTGCCCGAGCCCATCGCGAGGAACAGTCCGCAGCGCAGCATCCAGCAGGCCAGGCCCGTGATCAGCACGCCTCGGTAGCCGATCGTGCGCAGCATGACCGGCAGGACGAGGATGAAGAGGAGCTCACATGCCTGGCCGAGCGACATGACGGAGGCGACGTCCGCGATGCCGGCGACCGACAGGTACGTCGAACCGTAGGCGTTGTAGATCGAGATGGGCAGGCTGATGAGCAGCATGCACCCCATCAGGACGCGGAAGTCACGCCGCCGGAAGAGCGTGAAGGCGCCGCTGCCGATGACATCGCCCAGCTTGAACTTCACGTTTCGCTGCCGGGGCGGCGTCGCCGGAAGAGTGAACGCGTAGAGCCCCAGGAGCACCGACCAGCTCGCGGTCACGTAGAAGATGACGGGGCTGGCGGACAGCCCCGCCTGGCCGATGATCAGGCCTGAGACGATCCAGGAGCCCGTGCCCAGTGCCCGGATGTAGGGAAAGACGTCGTGCCGGTCGCCCAGGTGCGCGAACGTGATGTTGTTCGGCATCGCCTGGGTCGGCTGAAAGAAGAGCGTGAAGACGAAGAGGAGGCTCAGGAAGAGGTTCTCGTTGCCGGACCGGACGGCGGACGGGAGGCAGACCAGCAGGGCGGCGCCTGCCAGGTGGAGCACTCCGAACACTTTCTGTGCCTGGAAGAAGCGGTCGGCCAGGGCTCCGACGAACATCGGCGAGACGACGGCGGCGACCGAGGAGAAGACGAAGACGAGGCCGATGAGGTCGCCGAGCCCGTTCTTGCTCAGGACGAGCCCGATCGTCGGGTACCAGGACCCGAACACCAGGAACTCCAGCACCATCATCAGGCCGAGGCGGGGGTACAGGTGGGCAAATCTTTGCATCGCGTGGTCCTCTGCGCTGAGAACAAGCCTGGGGCACGCCCTGGCCCGGACATGCCCGGCGTCCGGACATGGCCCGCGCCCGGCATGCCGGGCCACGGCGTGGTGAGGAAAGACCGAGCCGTTGCTACAGGCGCTTGACGCGCACGTTCCGCCAGCGGCAGGCGGCGTCGGGTCCCCAGCGGTCCCAGCCGAGACGGGGGTCGGTGTCGTGGACCTCGAACGCGAGGTGGCCCTCGGGGCCCAGGAGGGCCGCGACCGCCTCGGGGTCGTAGTGCGGTGTGTCGAGAGCGGACATGTCGATCTCGGCGACCAGCAGCCCGTTGATCCAGGTCGTCACGCGAGGGAGCAGGCCGACACAGCGGACTCGGAACTCGTTCCAGTCGTTCCAGCGCCACACGTGCAGGAAGTCCTCCACGTCCGCACCGCGGGTGAGCAGGTCCCGCTTGTGTGCGGAGAACGGCTCGACGCTGGTTTCCTGGTCGTCCTCCCGCAGCCCCACGGTGTTGCCCTCGGCGTCCTGCCGGGCCGTGAGGGCGAACGGGACGGCGTGGAAGGCCCCGATGCCGTTGCCGTAGTATCCGCCGATCGATCCCGAGCGGCGGTGGTCCAGGAGTACCTGGATGCCCTCCCAGGAGTCCGGGCGCCTGCGGATCATGATGCCGCTGTCCGCGGGCCAGTCCGGCTTGGCCTCCAGGACGAGTTCGAAGTCGCCGTAGGACTCCTCGGATACGAGGTAGCCCCCGTATCCGCTGCCGGGCGGGTCCTGTCGTCCGACGAGCGCGCCGTCCTCGACGGTCCACTTCGCCGGGTGCGCGTCGGCATGCGCCTGGTAGTCCGCCGGGAACCCGCTGCCCGTCTCCAGGACGTGCGGGCCGCCGGGCCACTGGGTGCCGTAGGTGCGGGGGACGGCGTACCAGCCGTCCAGTGTCTTCCCGTCGAAGACGCTTTCGTAGCCGTCTCGTCCGCCGGGGTGGCTCTCCCGTGCGGGGAGGTCTTGCGATGTCATACCGGGTCCGCCTTGTTGCCGCGTCGTGCGTGCGGGGAGGTAGCTGCTGAGGGGTGCCGGGGCGGCGTGGTCACGCACCGGTCAGTGGGTAGGACACCATCGCGAAACGCCTGCTGTCGGGGGCCCAGCTGTTGACGTTGAGTGTGCCCTGCCCGCCGAAGAGCGGGTAGCTGTGCAGGGGCTGCGCCCAGTTGTCCGTCGCGACGAGGTGCACGTGGACGTCGAGGTCCTCGGGATGGCCGAGGGTGCCGGGCGGGAACGCGAGGTAGGTGGCGTGCCGCCCGTCGGGGGACAGGTGGGGAAACCAGTCGACGGTCTCCGACGCGACCAGCCTCCTCAGCGGGCCGCCCGCTGCGGGGAGGCGGCAGATCTGTGCATGCCCCGGCGCGGCCGTGAAGGCTTCGCTGTTGAGATGGATCCAGGTGCCGTCGGGCCCGTACTCGGGGCCGTCGATGTGGCCGGGGCCGGTGTCGAGGGTGTGGGAGGCGCCGCCCGTCGCCGGCATCAGGGCGAGCCGTCCCACCGCCCCGTCCGTGCCGCGGGGAATGGCCACATAGGCCAGCGTGGCGCCGTCCGGGCTGATCCCGTGCAGGAAGTGCAGCGTCTCGTCGTCGCTGGTCAGGCGGGTGCCCTCGCCGCCGGTGGCGGGAGCGGAGTAGAGATGTCCGTCCATTCCGGAGACGTAGAGCGTCCGTCCGTCCGGCGACAGGACGTGATCGTTGTTGATCTGCGGCACGCCGGTCAGGGGAACCTCGTGCAGCTCGGTGGGGTGCTGGAGATCGAGGCGCCACATGCGCCCCGCTCCGTTGAGGAGCAGATGCGAGCCGTCATGGCTCCAGTTGGGGGCCTCGAGGAGGAGGTCGGCCGTCTCGAACAGCTTGCGCGGTTCCGGGGAGTCCAGCCCGGCGGTCCACACCACGGTCCGCTGGTTGGTCCTCAGCCGGCGGGGGCGCATGCCGGTGTCTCGGCTGTCACTCATGTCGTACGCCGTTCTTTCGTTCGGGGCGGGGACCGCGCGCCGCGCGGTCCTCCGGGGTCACCGGATGCGGCGCTGCCGCGCCCGGCATCCGGTCGAACGAAACCGGTTGGTGAGACAGGGGCATCTTTCGCCTTGAGTGACGGCAGTGTCAACCGGTGACCGAAGCGGTTTCCGTGGTGGGCGACGGCCGTGCTTCGAGCAGCTCGCCCACGCTTCGCGGGGACAGCACGCGTTCGATGCCGGCGACGGCCCCTCCGGCGACACCCGCGAACTGGCCGAGTTTGCTGTGCGTCAGCGAGAGGTTGCGGGTGGCCAGCGGCAGCGCGCGGCGGTAGACCACACCGCGGATGCCCGCCAGCATGTCGTCGCTGGCCGTGCTGACCAGGCCGCCGAGGAGGACGGTCTTGGGGTTGTAGAAGTGGACGAGCGTGGCGACGACCTCGCCGAGGGGTTCGGCGGCGGCGCGCACGGCCCGTACGGCGTCGGCGTCGCCCGCGCGCAGCCGGTCGGCGAGGTCCTCGATGTTCCGCAGCTCGGGCCGGCGCTCCCTCAGATGCTTCAGCACCGCCGCCGCGGAGGACACCGCCTCGACGCAGCCGACGTTGCCGCACACGCACACGATGTCGTCCGCGCCGGGCACCCGGACGTGTCCGATGTCGCCGGCGGCTCCGTCGGCGCCGCGGTGCGGTTGTCCTTCGTCGGTGACGAGTCCTCCGCCGATACCCGTGCCGATCTTGATGTAGAGCAGGGGTGACGCCTCCGCGGGCAGCGCCCGGGCCTCACCGAGAGCCATGAGGTTGACGTCGTTGTCGACCAGGACGGAGCACGAGAAGCGCTCCCCCAGTTGGTCGCCGACGGGGAACCCGTCCCAGCCGGGCATGATCGGCGGCCGCACGGGGCGCCCCATGTGCGAGTCCACGGGGCCTGGCAGGCCGACGCTCAGCCACCTGACCTCGTCCGGCGACAGCCCCGCTTCCGCCAGGAGTTCGGCCATCTGGTCGCCGAGCACCTCCAGGCCCTTCTGGGGGCCTTGCCCGACGTCGAAGGGGATCTGCCGGGAGGCGAGCAGGTTCTGGCCGAGGTCGGTGACCGCGAGCCGGGCGGCGTGCGCCCCGACGTCGGCCACCAGGATCACGCCGGGCCGCGCCGCGAGCGCCAGCCGGTGGGCGGGACGTCCGCGGCCTGCGACGGGGGATCGCCCCGACTCGACCACGACACCCGCTTCGAGCAGTTGATCGAGGTGGGTGTTGACCGAGGTGCGGGACAGCCCGGTGGCGCGGACCAGGGCCACGCGGGAGTCGGCGGCGCCCGAGGCGATCAGTCGCGCCAACGAGCTGCGCACCGTATCGCTGTCGACCCGCCCCGACACGGATGGCCAGGTCAGACGAACCGGCTCCCACATACCCGCCCCTCTCCGGCCCTCGGGCCGCTTCGACCGACACGCCGTCCCGTGCGGTCGGCCAACACCATTAATGCTCGGAAAGAAATTTAATGGCAGTTCTTGTAGACGTAAATAGCCTGGACATACGGTTTTCCCGAACGAACACCGGGCGTGAGACACCCGCAGAACTCCCCGACACACCACAGAAGGAGCCGTTCCGTTGCACGAGGAACCTCCGGGGTGCGCACCGCCGCGCCCAGCCCGCGACCGCCCCCGCGGGGTGGCGATCCTCGGCGCAGGCATGATCGCCGAAGTACACCGCCGGGCCGCCCTGCTCGCCGGTGCGGCGGTGACCGGCGTCATGGCCTCCACCCCCGAACGCTCACGGGAAGTGGCCGCCCGGTGGCGGGTGGACCGCGGATACCGCGATCTCGACGAAGTGCTCTTGGACGACCGCGTCGAGGTGGTCCACGTGTGCACCCCGAACGCCACGCACGCCCCCTACGCGGCAGCAGCGCTGCGCGCGGGCAAGCACGTGGTGTGCGAGAAACCGCTGGGCGTCTCGCCCGCAGAGGCCGAGGCGCTGACCACCCTGTCCGAGGAGCGCGGACTGGTGGCCACACTGCCGTTCGTCTACCGCTACCACCCCCTGGTGCGGGAGATCCGCGCGCGCAGGCTGGCCGGTGAGTTCGGCCGGTTGCACCTGCTCCACGGCAGCTACCTGCAGGACTGGATGCTGCCTCCGCAGGCGTCGGGCTGGCGGGTCGACCCGCAGCTCGGCGGCGCGTCCCGCGCGTTCGCGGACATCGGCTCGCACTGGTGCGACCTGGTCGAGTGGGTCACCGGCGAGCACTTCGCCGAGGTGCTGGGGATGCTGTCCATCGCCGTGCCCGAACGACCGGTCGCCAGCGGCCCCAGTTTCCCGGCCGCCGGCGCCCCCGCGACAGCATCCCGCAGCGGGGCCACCGCGGCGCCCGGCGGCGCGACCGGCACGGAGCCCGGCAGCGGAACCGCCGCGGCGTCCGGCAGCACGGCCGGCACGGCACCCGTACGCACCGAGGACTCCGCGACGGTGCTCCTGCGCACGGCGGACGGCGTGCCGGCCTCCACCGTCGTCTCCCAGGTGGCCGCCGGGCGCAAGAACCGCCTCTGGTTCGAACTGGACGGCTCCGCGGGAAGCGCGGTGTTCGACCAGGAGAACCCGGAGACGGTCTGGCTGGGCGGCCTGGACGGCAACCGCCAGCTCGTGCGCGACCCCGGACACGGCACCGCGGAACAACGGCGGCTCTCCCAATTGCCCGCAGGACACGCCCAGGGCTACGCCCAGTGTTTCGAGTCGTTCGTGGCCGACACCTACTCCGCCATCGACGGCGCACGCCCCGACGGGCTGCCGACGTTCGCCGACGGGCTGCGCTCGGCCCGCCTCGTCGACGCGGTCCTGCGCTCCCACCACGACAGCTCCTGGACGAAGGTGTAACCCATGCGACTCGGAATGCTGACCGCCTGCCTGCCCGGCTGGGACCTGGAGCGCATCGCTTCCTGGGCCGCGGGGGCGGGCTACGAGGCACTGGAGGTGGCCGTGTGGCCGGCCACCGGGGGACGGGACTTCGAGGCGAGCCACCTGCCGGTCGCCGACTTCGGCCCCAGGGAGGCGGAACGGACACGGGACCTCCTCGACCGGCACGGCCTGCGCGTGTCGGCGCTGGCGTACTACGAGAACAACCTCCACCCCGACCCCGCCCGGCGCGCGGAGATCCGCACCCACCTGCGGCACGCCGTCGACGCGGCCCAGGCGCTCCAAGTGCCGTACGTGGGCACCTTCATCGGCCGGGACTGGACGAAACCGGTCGCCGAGAACCTGGCGGAGGCCGAACGCGTCCTGCCCGAACTCGTCGCCTACGCGGGCGAGCGCGGGGTGAAGCTCATCATCGAGAACTGCGTCATGGAGGGCTGGCACCCCGACGGCTACCCCGGCAACCTGGCGTACTCCCCCGAGTTGTGGGAGTGGATGTTCTCCCTGGGCTTCTACCTCAACTGGGACCCTTCGCACCTGACGTGGATCGGCATCGATCCACTCGACACCATCGCGCCGTACGCCGACCGCATCGTGCACGCGCAGGCCAAGGACGTGGAGCTCGACGCGCGGGCCCGGCAGCGCTACGGCTTCTTCGGAAAGACCGCCAAGAACGGCAACCCGTGGGACATGGGCTGGTGGCGCTACCGGGTGCCCGGCCTGGGCCAGGTCGACTGGGCACGCGTGGTGGACAGGCTCTACGAGCACGGCTTCACCGGCACCCTCTCCGTCGAACACGAGGACCCCGTCTGGGGCGGCGACGAGGAACGCGTCACGCAGGGCCTGCGCATCGCACACCGCACCCTGCGCCCGCTCATGGTCGGCTGACGCCGCCCAGACCGTACGGAACCAGAAAAGAGCCACCCCCTTCATGAGCACCACGACCGCACCCTCCGGCGGCGCCACGCCCGCCGCGCCCCTGTCCGTCCAGCTCTTCAGCGTCCGCGCTCAACTGGCCGACGACCAGGACGCCGCCCTGAGCCGGCTGGCTGAGATCGGATTCCGCCACGTGGAGCCGTTCGGGCTCGGCTCACCGCAGCAGCCCGCCGACGAGCGGATGGCCCACGTCCGCAGGCTGCGCCGCTCCCTCGACGCCGCGGGGCTCGGCGTCTCCACGGTGCACGCGGGACTGCCCGCGGACCTGTCCCAGCTCGCGGCGGAATGTGCCGCCCTCGGGGCGGACACCGTCCTCGTCCCGCACCCTCATCTGGTGCCGGGGTTCGGCGAGGACGCCTTCGCCGACCCGGCGCGGCTCGACGCGTTCGCCGGCACGCTGGCCGAGGCCGCGCACGAACTGGCGGGTCACGGGCTGCGCCTCGGCTACCACAACCACTGGTTCGAGTGGACGCCGCTGCCCGACGGCACACCGGCGTGGGACCGCTTCTGGGAGCGGGCCGGTGACGCCCTCGTCGCCGAAGTCGACGTCTACTGGGCCGTGACGGCCGGCGCCGACCCGGCGCACGTCCTCACCCGGCTGGGCGACCGCGTCGTCGCCCTCCACCTCAAGGACGGGCCCGCCCGGCGGGACATACCGCAGACGCCCATCGGCACGGGCGAGGTCGATCTCACCGCGGTACTACGGGGCGCACCACACAGCATCCGCTGGCACGTGGCCGAGATCGACACCACGGACATGGACGTGTACGCGCTCCTGGAACGCAACGCCCGAACCCTGGTGGGCCGCGGGCTGTCCCGCTGGGCCCGCTGACCGGCGGACGGTCCGCTCGATGGGACCCCACCGGCACGGGAGGAGACCCACGGCGGTGCGCGGGAAGGACGAGCGAGGCGTTGGAATACCAGGCGGAATGGCTCAGCAGCTTCGTGGGGGTCGCTGAGCGCGGCGGCTTCTCCGCCGCCGCGACCGCGCTGAGCCGGTCGCAGTCCCGGGTCAGCGCTCATGTGGCAGCGCTGGAAAGGGCTTTGCACATACGGCTGTTCGACCGGTCGGCCCACCCGACGGTGCTCACTCCCCAAGGGCGGGCGCTGCTCCCCCACGCCCGCACGGCACTGCGCCACCTGCAGTCCCTGCCCGCGACCGCTGCCGAAGTACGCCGCGGACGACGGGGAGCGGTCCGCCTCGGCGTGCACACCTCAGTCGCGCCCTTTCTGCTGCCCCGGGTCGTGCTGCGGGCGCAGCGGTCACATCCGGGCCTGCGGCTGACGGTGTGTGAGCTCCAGGCGGCCGAACTGGAGCGGCGGCTGCTGGAGGGGCGGCTCGACCTGGCCGTGAGCCCGGGGGCGGCCCCCGGCGTCGGCGACGGGGCACTGGCCGGCGTACGGCTGTGGCACGAGCGGTTACTGGTCGCGGTGCCGGACGACACGGCTGCCGGACTGCCGGCGGTCCTGGGCCCCGAGTACCTGCGCGGGCGTCCGCTCGTGGTGCTGGACGACGAGGCGGCCGGCCCCGTGTCCGCCTCGGTCCGCGGGCCGTTCTCGGGCGCCGCCGTCGGGGACGGCCCGGTCCTCCGCAGCCCGCAGGCACAGACGCTGGTCGGTCTTGTCCGCCAGGGCTGGGGCGTCGGCGTCGGTGAGGCGCTGGCGCTGAGCAGCGCCGAGCTGAACGGGGTCACCTTGCGCCCGCTCACCGGTATGCCACCCGGCCGCGGCGTCGCTCTGTGGTGGCGGGCGGACGATCCGGCCGCGCCGGCCCGCGAGGCGGTGGCGCACTGCGTGCGGATCGCGGCCGTGCCCGCGCTCGCCCGTATCCGCGAGCACTGCCCGGCGCCGGATGCCGAGCCCTGAGCGGGTGCGCCCCCGCGCGTGCCCGGTGAGATCCGACCACGCCAGGCGCGGCCCTGGGGTGAGGGCGGGCGCACGCTATCGGCGTTCCGGATACGGCTATGCGTGTCACGGGCGGGCCGAAGCCGCCAGCGGTGCGCGCGGGTTCCGGGGCAGATCGAATGCCGGCCATGCTGCTCCCGCATGAGGGCGTGGGCCCGGAGCTGTGCCACGGTTCAATCACCTTCGTCACACCCCGGGTCGGAAGGATGGCAGTGGAGACGGACAAGCAGACGGAGCCCGGCCGGGACCGTGCGGTGGTCGTTGTCGGAGGCACGAGCGGCATCGGCGCCGCGGTCGCGGCCCGGTTCGCCGGCGCGGGAGCGCGTGTCCACGCAGCCGGCCTGGACGCGGACCGCGCCGCGGGGACCCTGCCGCGCGGCGTGCGCACGGTCGAGGTCGACCTCACCAGGAGCGAGCAGCTGGAGCTCTTCCTCGGCGGTCTCGACCGGCTCGATGTACTGGTGAACGCGGCCGGACTCATCCGGCGGGACGAGGAGCACACCCCGGAGGTCTTCGCCCGTGTCGTGTGGATCAACCTGCTCGGCACGATGCGCGCTTGCGTGGCCGCACGTGGCGCGCTGCACCGTACGGGCGGCTGTGTCGTCAACGTCGCCTCGATGCTCAGCTACTTCGGTGGCCCCCGCGTGCCCGCCTACTCGGCGAGCAAGGGCGGGATCGTGCAGTTGACGAAGTCCCTGGCCGTGGCGTGGGCCGAAGACGGCATCAGGGTGAACGCCGTGGCCCCCGGATGGATACGCACCCCGTTGACCTCGGCCCTCCACGCGGACCCGGACGCCGCCCGGCGCATCACCGAGCGCACGCCGATGGGCCGTTGGGGAGAGCCGGAGGAGGTCGCGGGGGCCGTGCACTTCCTGTGCGGTCCCGACGCCCGTTTCATCACCGGGGCCGTGCTCCCGGTGGACGGCGGCTACCTCGCCGCGTGAGGCGACGACCGCCGGTCCCGAGCTCGCGGTCCGCGAGCCCCGCCCACGAGCGGAACGACACGTGAGGAGATGTGAGATGTCCAGTGCGCAAGGCCCCGTCATTCCCGAAACCGCCTTGGTGCCACCGGAAATAGCGGTGGCCGCTGTGCCGGAGGACGACCGCGTGTGGGTTCCGCAGGCGTCCGGCGTATGGTTCCGGCCGCTGATGTTCAACACGGTCACCGGCCAGTGGTGCAATCTGCTCAAGGTCACGCGCGCGGGGATCGTCTCCCGCCACCGGCACCCCGGTGCGGTCTTCGGCTACGTCCTCAAGGGCAAGTGGTACTACTACGAGCACGAGTGGGTCGCTGAGGCGGGCCACTTCGTCTATGAGCCCCCGGGAGAGATCCACACGCTCGCGGTGCCCGAGGACTGCCCGGAGATGATCACTTTCTTCAACATCTCCGGGGCGATGGCGTATGTCGACGAGACCGGTGTGCAGACGGGCTACGAGGACACCTTCACGAAGATCAGCATGTGCCGCGACCACTACCGGCGCAACGGGCTCGGAGCGTCATACGTGGAGCAGTTCATCCGCTGAGTGGCGGCGGACCTCCGCCGCGGGCTTCCCGAGCCGCCGCCCATGGGAGGGGAGTTCGTTGGACATCCACAACGCCTACCACTACAGGATCGACTGGGTCGTCAGCTTCGTGGCCGTCGCACGCCATGGAGGCTTCTCCGCCGCCGCCAAGGCCCTCTACCGCTCACAGCCGCGGGTCTCCAGCCATGTGGCGGAGCTCGAACGCCTCCTCGGCGCCCGGCTGTTGGACCGCTCTGTCCAGCCGGCGGTCCTCACGCCCGAGGGCCGCGCGCTGTTGCCCCACGCGGAAGAGATCCTGCGCCACCTGAACATCCTGGCCGACCTCACGGGCGGCACCGTCCGCGGGGAGGTGCGGCTGGGCGCCTATCCGAGCGCCACCTCGCACCTCTACCCGCTGGCCGTACGGGCGCTGCGCGACGCGCACCCCCATGTGCGACTGGTGCTGCGCGAGGGTCCGAGCGTCGAGTTGGGGGGAGCGCTGGCCGACGGCGAGGTTGACCTGATCATCCGCCCCCTGCATCCGCTGGTCAGCGCGGACCACGTCACCCACCGGATCCTGTGGCGCGAGCCGCTGGTGGCCGTCGTCCGCGAGGGCCACCCGCTCGCGCGCGCCCGCTCGGCCCAGCTGGCGCAGATCGCGTCGTTGCCGGTCATCAGCATCGGGGACAGCGACCAGGGGTACGGGCACCAGTACGAGGCCAATCTCGCCTTCGCCGGCGTCGGCCTCAACCCCACCATCGCCGCACGGACCAACCAGCCGCAGACCCTGATCTCCATGGTCCGGCACGGGCTGGGCACCGGCGTGACCAACAGCCTGGCGATGACGACCGCGAACACCGAGGGCGTGTCCCTGGTCCCCATAGCGGACGCGCGGTGCGAGCGCGTCGTCGCGCTGTGGTGGCGCACCAACGGCGTGTCCTCACCTGCGGTGGAGGCGGTACGTCAGGTCATCGCCAGGCTGCCGGTGCCGCAGTGGCCCTGGAACGACGCGCAGCCGAACGAGGGCGAGCGGCGCGCAGCCGAACGAGCGCGCGGCCACTCCGCTCCCTGACCACCCGGCACGTCACCGCCTGAGGTACGGTCCACGGCTCCCGGACGCGAACGAGCGCCGGCGCGGCCCCCGCGGSGGCCGCGCCGGCGCTCGTGCCGCTCCGACCGTGGCGGGAAGCCCGCTCGGTCAGCTCCAGGTCCGGTCGTGGGACGTGCGCTTGTTCCACTCCGGCGTCGGTGCGAAGTACTTCTCCCCCTTCTCCAGGTGCTCCTTGACCGCGTCCTCCACCAGTTCCAGGCCCAGCCCCGGCCGGTCGGTGAGCGTGTAGAAGCCGTCCTTCTGCAGGGGCTTGTCCATGCCGGAGACCAGGGAGTCCCACCAGGAGACGTCCGCCGCGTGGTACTCCAGCGCGACGAAGTTCTCGGTCGCGGCTGCCGCGTGGGCCGCCGCCATGGCGCCTATCGGGGAACCCGCGTAGTGCAGGGGCATCGCCATGCCGTGCTGCTGCGCGTAGTCGCCGATCTTCTTGGTCTCCAGGATGCCCCCGGCGGTCGCCGGGTCGGGCTGCACCAGGTCCACGGCCTCCTTCTCGATGAGCGGCCTGAAGCCCTCCAGGCCGTAGATGTCCTCACCGGTCATCGTCGGCACGTTGACCTTCGACGTGATCTCCTCCCACTGGTCGGTGTAGTGCCAGGGGATGAGGTCCTCCATCCACGCGAGGTTGTACTCCTCGAGGCGCTTCGCCAACCGGATGGCCGTGCTCACCCCGAAGTGCCCCGTGTGGTCCATGCCCAGCGGGATGTCGTAGCCGACGCTGTCGCGGACCGCCGCGACGAACTTGGCCATCTCGTCCAGCCCCTTGTCGGTGAGCTGGACCTGTGTGAAGGGGTGCTCCGTCTGTCCGTAGCTGCCGGGCTTGTCGTTGTACTGCTCCAGGTTGTCTCCCCACAGACCCGCTCCGGTGAGCGTCCCGGGGATCTTCTGTATGAGCTCGATGCCCAGGTCCATCTTCAGGAACGTGAAGCCCTTCTCGACGCGCTCCTTCATCCGCTTGCCGTACTCTTCGGGCTTCTTGGACTCGGTGGTGTCGGTGTACAGCCGCACCTTCTTGCGATAGGCGCCGCCCAGCAGCTGGTAGACGGGCACCTCGTACGCCTTGCCCGCCAGGTCCCACAGGGCCATCTCCACGCCCGAGACGCCACCGCCCCTGCGCCCGTCCCCGCCGAACTGCTTGAGCCGTTTGAAGAGCATCTCCACGTTGCAGGGGTTCTCGCCCAGCAGGCGGCTCTTGAGCTCCAGCGCGTAGCGCTTGTCCGCGTCGTCGCGTACCTCTCCGTACCCGTGGATGCCCTGGTTCGTGTCGATGCGCACGATGGGGCTGCGGAACGGCACGCCGTCCAGTACGGCCACCCGCATGTCGGTGATCTTCAGTTTGGAGGGCCGGGAGGCGCGGCTCACCTTCTGCGAGGTGAACGCGACCTGCTCCTCCACGGGCCCGAACGCGAGAGCGCCCAGACTCAGTCCGCCGACTCCCGCGGCGGCGGCCTTGAGGAGATCGCGCCGTCCCCGGAGCGGGGACCGCGCCCTGGGGCCCGCGCCCCTTTCCTCATGTACGTTCTTTTCTCCCGCATTCATCTCAGCGTCTTCCTGGGACATGACTCTCCCTCATCGGTGAGCGGCGAGGCGGTTTTCCGTCGAGCGCCAACCCTAGGCCGGTGACGCCGAGAAAGACCGGGACGGATACCGGCGACTTCCGAATGCGGCCATCCGGAACAGGAATACCGCAAGTCAAGCGCACGTATTTCACCGCTCCGTCTCGCCAAGTGGTTCCGCACCCGGCGGCAGAGGCGCTTCGCATATCTCCCGCAACAGGGTGCGGGCCGCTGGTTTCAGCGGCCGGCTGGAATCCCAGAGCACCGCCACCCGCCGCCCGCATCCTTCCGCGAGCCGACGGACCCGCACACCGCTGGTATCGGCGGTGAAGACCGCCAGCTTGTTGGTGACGCCGACTCCGATGTGGTGACGGACCAGGGAAATGAGCGTCTGCGGCTGGTTGGTGGCCTGTACCGCCTCGACCTCGAAGCCGTGCTCCCTGAAGACCTTGTAGGTCTCGAAACCCAGCGCCTCGGGAGCGCCCAGCCGGCCGATCGTGATGAGCGGGTGCTCGGCGACGGAGGCCACCGGCAGCGGCTCCGGCAGCCCGGCGAGCGGGTGCTCCGGCGTGTGCACCACGCACAGCGGCTCACGCCACAGGGGTCTGCTGCGGGCCGCGGGGCCGATCGGCGGAGCCATCGGCCGCAGGCACACGTCGATCTCCCCGTGGTGGAGGGCCGCGTCGAGTTCCAGCGTGGAACGCTCCAGGAGAGCGACCTTGATGTCCGGGCTGCGCCTGGCCAGGCGGTCGAGGAGCGCCGGTATGAAGGCGGCGCTCGCGCTGGGATAGCTCCCCAGGGTGACGACGCCCCTCGCGGCACCGCGCCGGCCCGCCATCGCCTCCTCCGCACTGTTGAGCGCCCGCAGGATGGAGCGGGCGTGTTCCGCGAGGACGCTCCCGGCCTCGGTCGGCTCCACGGGCCGTTTGCTCCGGTCGAAGAGCGGCACCCCCGCTTCCCGCTCCAGCGCCGCGACGTGGGTGCTCACGCGCGGCTGGGAGCGGTGCACGGCTTCGGCGGCGGCGCTGAAGCTCCCCGTGTCGATGACGCCGAGAAACGAGACGAACCACTCAAGACGAACCTCTGGTCGCAGCATGGCCCCAGCACTTATCCCAGCGGCTTCCGCCGGCACAAGCGGGGGAAACGAGCCGAATGCCCGGTGCTGCGTTCTGCGAATACTTCTATCCCCAACTCGCGCTTCACAGAGGGTGGGCGGCTTCCTAGGCTGCCTGATGCAGACGATCCGTTCTGCGCTTTTTCTCATCCGGCTTCACGCCGCCGGCTTCGAGGAGACATTCGCATGCCGCCACCCTCCGCTCTTTCCAGTCCCCGCTCCCCTGGCAGAACACGCTGGGGAATGATCTGGCTGGCGTTCGGCGCCGTCACGATCAATTATCTGGACCGGGCGAATCTCGGTGTGGCACTCCCCCACATCACCAAGGACCTGGGCCTGTCCAACTCGGTGTCCGGAATTCTGCTCGGTGCCTTCTTCTGGACGTATGCGGCATTCCTGCCACCGTCCGGCTGGCTCGTGGACCGGTTCGGACCCCGCCGCATGATGGTCATCGCCGTGGCCGGGTGGTCGGTGGTCACCATGCTGATGGGGGCGGCGACCGGCTTCTTGGTGCTGCTCCTGCTCCGACTGCTTCTGGGCGCGGCCGAGTCCCCCGCCTACCCGTCCAGCTCGAAGATCGTCTCCCGCTGGTTCCCCGCCCGCGAGCGTGCCCTGGCGGCCTCCATCTTCGACAGCGGCGGACGGGCGGGTACCGCCATCGCGCTCCCGGTGTGCACCGCGGTCATCGCGGTCCTGGGGTGGCGGGGATCCTTCGTCACCGCGGGGCTGGTGGGCCTGCTCTACTGCGCCGTGTGGCTGCGCTTCTACCGTGATCCTGAGACGCACCCCAGGCTGACGGACGCCGAGCGCGACCACATCCGCGACGGGGGCGCCACCGGCGGAGGCGGCGAGGCCATGCCCTGGAGGCACCTGTTCCGCTACCGCACCACGTGGGCCATGGTCCTCGGCTTCTTCTGCCTGTCCTACGTCCTGTACTTCTTCATCACCTGGTTCCCCTCCTACCTCGTCGACGCCCGCGGCTTCGACCTGCTGAACCTGGGCATCTTCGGCATGCTGCCCTCGCTCGTGGCCATCCCCTCGCAGCTGCTCGGCGGTGCCCTGCAGACCCGGCTGATCCGCGCGGGCAAAAGCGTCTCCTTCGCACGCAAACTGCCGCTGGTGAGCGGACTCGTCCTCTCCTCGGTGATCTTCTTCGCCGGCACGGTGGACAGCGCCGCCGCCGCGCTCGCCCTGCTCGCCTTCTCCCAGTGCGCCCTGACCTTCGCCGCGTCCGGCCTGTGGGCGCTCCCCTCCGACGTCGCCCCCGCGCCCGGCAACGTGGCATCGCTGGCGGGGATCCAGGGCTTCGCCTCCAACACCGCCGGGTTCGTCAGCCCGCTCGTCGTGGGCGTGCTGCTTGACGCGACGGGCGGCTCGTACGTCGTCCCGTTGGCGGTGGCCGGTGGCGTCGCTCTCCTCGGTGCGCTGATCTACGGGCTGCTGCTGGGGCGTATCGCCCCGCTCGGCCAGACCTGTGAGACCCCCCGTCCCCCGGCCACTCCGGTGGCCGGCACGACCGACACCTGAGCCCGTTCAAGACTGTGAGGAGTCACCTTGCCCAGCTCGCCCAGCTTTCCCGTCGAGACGCTGCACGCCTTCCGCGGCCTTTCCACCGCCTCGGTCGCCGACGCCGTGGAGATGCACGGCGCCCGCGGCTTCCTGTCCGGAGCCGTCCGTCAGCAGGCCCCCGGCACGGGCAGCCTCGTCGGCCCGGCGGTGACCGTACGCGAAGTGCCCGCCGACGCGCCGGAACCCCCCACCCACGCACTCGCCGCCATCGACGAGTCGGCCCCGGGCAGCGTCGTCTGCATCGACGCCGCCGGCGCGGACATCGCCGTGTGGGGCGGGCTGATGACGGCCGGCGCCGTCGCCCGCGGCATCGCGGGCGCCGTCCTGGACGCCGGGGTGCGGGACGTGACGGAGATCAGCCGCGACTACCCCGACTTCCCCGTCTACGCCAGGTCCGCCGTGCCCGCGACCACGGTCGGCCGCTACCGCACCGTCTCGCTCAACGAACCGGTCGTGGTGGGCGGCGTGACGATCCGCCCCGGCGACCTCGTCGTCGCCGACCGGGACGGCGTGGTCCGGGTACCGGAAGAACTGGTCGCCGACGTGCTGCGTTCCGCCACCGAGATCGAAGAACGGGAGCGCGAACAGACCCGCCTCATCCTCGCCAGCGGCTCGCTGCGGGACGGCCTGGCCAAGTACAACAGGATCTGAGCGATGACCACTCCCCCTCCCTCCCACCCCCAGGTGCTCGCCATCGGCGAGCCGCTCATCGAATTCAACGCCTCGTCCGAAGGGCCGCTCACGCACGCCGCCGGCTTCCAGGTCGGTTACGGCGGCGACACCTCCAACATGGTCGTCGCCGCCCGCCGTTCCGGCGCCCGGGCCGGCTACCTCACCCGCATCGGGGACGACGCGTTCGGCCGCCGTCTGATCGACCTGTGGCAGGCGGAAGAGATCGACACCACCGGCGTCACCCAGGAGGTCGGCGGCCGGACAGGCATCTACTTCGTCTCCCGGCACGGCCAGGGCGCACACGCCTTCGCCTACTACCGCGACGGCTCACCCGCCAGCCGCCTGTGCCCCTCGGACGTGCCCGCGAGCGCCGTCGCGGCCGCGGACCTGCTGCACGTCAGCGGCATCACCCAGGCCATCAGCTCCTCGGCGTGCGACGCCGCCTTCCACGCCATCGCGACGGCCAGGCGGTACGGGACACTCGTCTCCTACGACCCCAACCACCGTCCGGCGCTGTGGAGTCCGGAGCGCGCCCGCGGCATCGTCATGCGCACGGCCGAGCTCTCCGACATCGTGCTGCCCAGTCTGGCGGAAGGCCGCCTGCTGACCGGTGAGTCCGATCCGGAGCAGGTGTTGGACGCCTTCGCCCAGCGCGGCCCCTCCCTGGTGGCGCTCAAGATGGGCGAGGCCGGGGTCCTGGTGGCCGAGACCGCACACGGACGGATCACCCACATTCCCGCGCACCCCGTGCGCGCGGTGGACGCCACCGGGGCGGGTGACACCTTCGACGGCGCTTTCGCCGCCCGGCTGCTGGCAGGCGCCACCCCGCTGGAGGCCGCACGCTACGCGGTGATCGCAGCCGCCCTCACCACGACGGGCTTCGGCGCGGTGGACCCCATACCCCGTCGGGACAAGGTCGCGGACAGCCTCGAACACCAGCGCCGCGGCGACGAGAGCTCAGCCGAATCCGACTCAGGGAGTGATCTGTGATGGCGACCCGAAAGACGATGCTGCCCACTCTCGCCTGCGGGAGCGCGCTGATGCTCGGGGCTCTGACCCTCCCCGCCTTCACGTTCGCCGGTGCGCCCGCCCCAGTCAACTCCCGGGGCGCGGCGAACGAACCGGAAGCGGCACCCGAGCCGGAAGCGCACGCCCGCCCCGTCGTCGCCCCGAAGGACGAGGTCACCTACACCACCGCCGAATGGAAGGGGGAGCGCTACCCCGACGGACGCCCGAAGGTCTCCGACGACGTCCTCAGCCGCATGAAGATCGTGTCGACCGAGCAGGCCTGGGGAACACTCGAGGAACACGGCTACCACAACCAGTACTCCGGGGACTGGAAGACGCTGCACTCCGACAAGCCCGTCATCGGCCGCGCCCTGACGGCCCAGTTCCGGCCCAGCAGCCCCGGCTTGGAGAAGCGCCTCACCAAAGCAGGACACGCGGCAGGGCACGACGGCCAGATGAACACCTGGCCGATCGCGATGCTGAAGAACCACGACGTCTACGTCGCCGACGGCTACGGCAAGACGAAGGACGGCACCCTCATAGGCGGCAACCTCGGCCACGACATCCACGCCAGGACACACACCGGCGTGGTCTTCGACGGCTCCGTCCGCGACGTCGATGAACTCAGCGACATCAAGGGCTTCAACGCCTTCGTGCGCAGCTGGCACCCCTCCTACATCAAGGAGATGATGCTGGCCGGGGTCAACACCGACATCCGGGTCGGTGAAGCCGTCGTGCTGCCCGGGGACGTGGTTCTCGCTCGACGCGAGGGCGTGGTGTTCATCCCGGCGCATCTGGCGAAGACCGTCGTGGAGGAAGCGGAGGAGGGGCTCCTGCGGGACACCTTCGTCAAGCAGCGCCTGGAGGAGGGGAAGTACACCTCGGGGCAGGTCGACAAGGGCTGGGACGAAGTCGACCGGAAGATCAAGGACGACTACCACGACTGGCTGGAGCAGAACAAGAACGAGCTCCCGGTCCCGGCCGACCGCGTGGAGGAGATCATCAAGGAGACCGCCGCCGGCACGTGAGGACCCCGCCGCGCGCCGCTCCGCGCCGAACCCGGGCCCGCGTCCGGCCAACTCGACGCCCCCGCGCGGTAGTCGCCGAGTACCGATGGGTTACGCGCCGCCCCGGACGCCCCTATGCTGCGGCAGCGCTCCCCCCTTCGTGCGGTGCCGCACCGGGGCGCGCGGCCACGGTGCTCCGGCAGCGTGCGGCCGTCCTGCTCGGCAGGCGTCCGCGGCCGGGGAACGGGAGCCTCGAAGGCGCGCCAGGCGCGTGCGAGAAGAGAGCCGAGGGGGACACGATGAAGCGGGGAAGGATGACGCTGGGCAGAGGGGGCGCCGTCACCGTGGGGGCGGCGCTGTTGCTCGGGACCCTGCAGGCGGGTTCCGCCGGCGCGGCGGCGCTGCCCGTCTGCCCGACGGTCTTCGGGCACGGCGGCTACCCGACCGGGGCCGACCCCTGGGACCGCGACCAGATACGCCAGCCGAACAACCCCGAGGCCCTCGCCCAGCAAAAAAGCTGGGGCGCCGGTGGCGTGGAGGCCGACCTCCAACTCACCAGGAACGGCACCAAGGGCGTGATGTGGCACAACACCACGACCAACGGGCTGACCGGCACCCGAGCGCCCGTCACCCAGCTGTGGTGGGCGACGGGCGCCGACCAGCTCAGGGGCCGTACGATCACGCGCGGCCCGTACAGCGGAGAGACCGTCTACACCTTCCGCGCGTGGCTCGACAGCGCCAAGGCCAAGGGCCTGGTACCGCTGGTGGAACTCAAGGGCGAGGCCCGGCAGTCGCTGCTCAACAGCGACGCGGCCATTCGCGACAGAGCCTGGAGCGAGGTCATCGCACCCATGGCGGAGCGGATGCCCTCCCAGGAGATCATGATGTTCACCCATGACACCGCGCTCAAGCCGGAACTCGACAAGCGCCTCAAGGCGGCCGGGCTCGGTGCCGCGCTCACCGCACACCCCGCGTGGGTCGACTCCGTCGGCTGGGAGGAGCCGCCGCCTGCGGCCGCTGGTAACTACGCGTCGTGGCAGGACAATCTGTCCCGGCTCGGCTCCCCCACGCGTTCGGTCCGGATGGCCACCTCGTGGACCAAGGACTTCAAGACCTGGCTGTCCGGCAAGTGCGTCTGACGCGGCCTGCTGTGTCTGACCCGGCCCGCTGTGTCTGACGCGGTCCGCCGGGTGGGGGCAGGCCGTGCTCCCGAGACAAGGGAGCCGGGCCCGCGGAAGGGCCACGCTCCGGAGGGAGGAGGCGGGCCGGCGAAGGGATCGCCCGCGCACGGGTACGGCGCACGGGTACGGCAGACGTGCGTCGGGGCGAGCAGGGGTACGCGGCCGACGACGCGCGACCTGACAGGCCGCCGTCTCCCGTGCGACCATCGGCCTTCCGTGTGACCGAAGGCCTTCCGCGCGAGGGGTGACGGTGAGCGAGCCGGCCGCCGCGCTGTGCGTACGGCCGGCCGCCCCTGTACTCGGCGCGAGCGCGTCATGCGTGGCGCCCGCGCCCGTCCATGGCCCGGATCAGGCCACGGTGATGTTCTCGGCCTGCGGGCCCTTCTTGCCCTGGGTTACGTCGAAGGTGACGGCTTGGCCCTCCTGGAGCTCGCGGAAGCCGGTGGCGTTGATGTTGGAGTAGTGCGCGAAGACGTCGGGGCCCCCGCCTTCCTGGGCGATGAAGCCGAAGCCCTTTTCGGCGTTGAACCACTTGACGGTTCCGCTGGCCATGCTGATGCCTCTCAGTCGATATCGGGTCCGCACCGCGCGGACCCGGAGGTGATCGCCCTGGCCCTGCGCTGCACAACACAAAGCCCACGCCGGAGCGCGGGCAGGTACGGCGAACCACGACATCTGCCCCAGACGCTACACGGAGATACCGGCCATCACCAGAGAGAAACGATCGCGAACGGCCGGGAAGGCGCCCGAACCGGTGGCCGGGGCTTCCCTGCTCCGTCATGGTGCGATGTCCTCCAACCGGCGTCCCGCGGTCTCTTCCGCGCCGAGGCCCGCGGTGAGCGCCCCGACGGCGGCGACGCCGGCCAGGCTGAGGAAGACGGCTCCGAGCCGCCCTCCCGCGTAGACGGCGCCGACGACGATCGGACCCGAGATGACGCCCACCCGGTTGAGTGCGCCGCCGACGCTGCTGCCCAGGGCGCGCATGCGGGTGGGGAACAGCTCCGGCGTGTAGAGGTAGAGGCAGATGTTGGAGCCGAAGAAGAAGACGGCGGCCAGCGACGTCCACACCAGGACGTGTCCCGCCGAGTCGCCGCCGAACAGGCCGAGGGCGAGCAGCGCGGCGGCGGAGAGTCCGAGGCAGCCGGTGACGGTGCGGCGGCGGCCGACGACGTCCACCGTGAGGGCGACCAGCGCGCAGCCGAGCAGTCCGGCACACGAGGTGACGGTCGAGTAGAGGAGCGCGTCGGACAGGGGGAGGTGATAGCGGGTCTCGTAGATGGTCGGCAGCCACGAGGTGATGCCGTAGTTGACGAAGTATCCGGCGAACCACAGCATGCCGACGACCACGGTGCGGCGCCGGTAAGGCCCGGACATCAGCTCGCGCAGTCCGCCCCGCGCCCGGTCGCGGTCCTGCGCCCGGGCGCCTTCCCGGGCTCCCCCGCCGCCGCCCCGGGCCTGGCCACCGCCCCGGGCCTGGCCACCGCCCGGGGGCCGGCCGCTGTCCGATGCCGGTGCCGTGTCCGGGTGCGGTGTTGCGGGGCGCGGTGCTGCGGGGGGCGGCAGCGGGGCGCCGGTGGCCTTCTCCACCTCGGCCTCGATCCGGGCCATCCCGCGCAGCGCCTCGTCGGGACGGCCGTGGTCCGCCAGCCAGCGGGGGGACTCGGGGACCCGGCGGCGGACGAGGAGGCACAGGAGACCCGGCAGGGCCGCGAGCGCGAACATCCAGCGCCAGCCCAGCAGGGGCACCAGCCAGGCGGCGAGCAGGGCGCCGACCGTGAGGCCCGCGGGGAAGACGAGTTCGTACAGCAGGACGAAGCGACCGCGGCGGTGGCTGCGGGTGATCTCCGCGATGAAGGTGGCGGCGACGGGCACCTCGCCGCCGATGGCGAGGCCCTGGACGAAGCGGGCCGCCATGAACGGTTCCGGCGCGGTGCACAGCGTCAGCAGCAGGTTGCACGCTCCGGAGACACCGATGCAGGCGGCGATGACGCGTACGCGGCCGTACCGGTCGGCCAGCCGCCCGGAGACCACGGCCCCCGCCAGCATGCCGACCGAGCCGACGGTCAGCAGCATCGTGGAGTGTGCCGTGCCCAGGTGCCATTCCTGGCGGAGTTGCGGCAGTGCGTAGGCGATCAGGAGCTGGTCGAACGCCTCGAAGAAGGTGACCACGCCGACGATCAGCCGCACGGTGACGTGCCAGCGCGAGAGCGGCAGACGCTCGAACCGGGCGGCCACGTCGGCGGGCACGGCCTCGGGCGGGGGCGGTTTCGGCGGGAGTGGGTGTTCGTGGTGTGCGTCGAGCGTCATGGAGGAGTCCTCCGGCTCCGCCGCCGTGCGTGGTGACCGAGGGGAGCGGGTCGGGCCCCGAACAGGAGGGGCGCGGCAGTCGGTGTGCGG
>NZ_JASKYT010000091.1:0-23918 GCF_041028275.1 Streptomyces sp. PU-14G | reverse complement strand
CCCCACAGGAACCCCCCACACGAACCGCCCCCCTCCACGAACCGCCCGCGCCACGAGAACCGTGCGGGCGGTGGCGGCCGGGTGTCAGCCGCGCGGGTAGGGCCAGGCGTTGGGGCGGCAGGTCTTGCCCTGCGTGGTCAGGTACTTGGTCTGCTGCATCATCACCGGGGCGAGCTCGCCGTCACCGGGGCAGCCGACGTGGTCGTGGCCGAGCCGGTGGCCGACCTCGTGGTTGATGAGCATCTGGCGGTAGGCGTGCATCTTGCCCGGGCCGAAGGTCTTGGCCCCGCGCGCCCACCGGTAACCGTTGATCATGACCCGTTCGGTGGCCGCCGAGTCGCAGGACACCTTCTGCTCGCTGGTGTCCAGACCCGACTTGGCGCACCACAGGTCGGTGGTCTTCGGGGTGGCCAGCGTGATGACGAACTTCGCCTTCCCGGAAGAGACCCGCTCGAAGCTGCGCTTGCCGCCGTGCGACCAACTGCGCTCGTCGTTGAGCGTCTTGTGGACCGCCTCGGCGAACAGGTCACCGTCCAGCGGCAGCTTCTCCTCCACGTCCACGCGGTAGCGCACCACCTCGCCCTTGCCGCTGCCCTTCTGGTGGCCGGGCACGGCGGTGAACTTGTTCGTTCCCTCCAGGTCGTCGGCCAGCGGGTAGACGTGCGCCATCTTCGCGTCGTACGAAGCGGCCTCGTCGCCCGGCGTGGGCCGCGCCCCGCGGTCGGCGCGGTCGGCTGCCCCGGGGCCTCCGTCCGGCGTCCGCTCGCCCGTCTTCGCTCCGTCGTCGGACTGCCCCGAGCTGTGCTCCCCGCCCGCCACCTGCCCGGCGATGACGATCGCCAGCACGGTCGTGACGGCCGCGGCGGCGATGCCCGTGTACGTGCGGGCTCTGCCGCCGGTGCGTTGCCGCCGTGGACGCGGTCGCGCGGGCAGCGCCCGGTTGCCGCGCGGTTCGTCGTCCGCGGGGGGCGCGCCAGAGGCGGTGGCCTCCGGCGCCGGCGGCCCGGACGCGGCGGGCCCGGCGGGACGGAAGGGAGCCCGCGGCGCACCGGAGGCGCCTGCCGGACGCTGGTGCGCGTCGGCCGCACCGGACACACCGGCAGCACCCGCCGCACCGGCGGCACCCGCCGGACCCGCCGCACCCGCGGCGCCGCGCACGCCGGCACCCCCGCTCGCGCCGTGGGCGAAGACGTCGTCGTCGAAGGCGTCAAGGTAGTCCTGGCGCGGCCCGTGAGGGCCGCCGCGCTCCCCGGGCGCCTGTGCGTGCCATGGGTTCTGCGCCTGGCCGGGGCCAGAGCCATGGCCCTGCGCGGAGCCGTACCCGTGGGTCCCGCCGCCGGGGCCGTTGCGGTACGGCTCGCCGAACTGCGGGTGGCCGCCGCGCGTGGGCTCGTCGACGTGCGGGGGGACGCCGTGCGCGGGGGTGCCCTGCGGACCCGGACCGGCTCCCGGGGCGCCCTCGGCTGGGTACGGCGCGGCGACGTCCCGCTCCCACCCGGCCGAACCGGGCCGTGCGGGGACGCCAGTGTCGCGGGACCGGGCGGCGGCCCGGCCGGTGTCCGCCTGGCGCTCGGGTATACCGGAGCGCTGCTGGCCGCGTGCGGTACCGGCCTTGCCCTTACGGCTGTGGCGTCCCACTGGTCACCTTTCGAGGTTGCCGGTGCCTTGTACGGCGGTCCCGGCTGCGGGGGTGTTCGACCGCCGTGCGGCCGTGGCCGCGTCGTCGATCAACTCGCGGACGGCACCCGCGACGATCTCGGGGTACTCCATCATGGCGACGTGTCCCGCGTCCGGCAGAGCGAGCAGCCGGGAGTCACGGAACGCGGCCGAGGCGCGCCGGGCCATCCGGAAGGCGACCAGTTGGTCGCGCCCTCCGTAGATCAGCAGCGTGGGCGCCAGCACCCGCTCGGCCTGCCGCCACAGCGCGTGCTGGCCTCCCAGGGTATAGGCGTCCACGATGCCCCGTGTCGAGCGGACCATGGCGTCCCAGAAGTAGGGCAACCGCAGCCTGCGGTCGTACTCCTCGGCGGCGGCGGCGAAGTCCTCCGGACTGACCCGCGCCGGGTCGCCGTAGCACAGTCCGAGGATGCCGCCGGTGCGGCGTTCGGCCGGCCAGTCGCGGGTGAGCCTGCCGAACAGCGCGGCGATGCCCGGCACCGCCATCAGCGCGGTCGGCCAGGCGGTGCGCTGCGGAGGGATCTCCGGCAGCGCGGGGGATATCAGCGTCAGGGTGCGCACCAGGTCGGGGCGTACGGCGGCCACCCGGGTCGTCACGGCGCCGCCGAGCGAGTTGCCCAGCAGGTGCACGGGGCCCCGTCCGCAGGAGTCCAGGTAGCGGATGACCGCGCGGGCGTGGCCCGAGACCGAGTAGTCGCCGTCGTCGGGCGGCGGGGAGTCACCGAAGCCGGGCAGGTCGAGCGCCTCGCCGGTCACGTCGGGGGCGAGCTCGCGCATCAGGGCCGTCCAGTTGAGGGAAGAGCCTCCCAGCCCGTGCACGTACAGCGCCGCCGGGCGGGTCGCCGGTACGGCCCGGGCGCGCCGCGCCGTGGAGCGGCCGTCCGCCTCGGCGCGGGCGTCGGCGCCGGCCTCGTCGCGCAGCGCGCGCACGGCCAGCGTCAGGCCCGGCAGCGAGACCGTCCTGAGCGTCTCCCGGTCGCCGACACGGGACCCCGGCGGCGCCGTGGACGGCGCGGCGGGGCGGACCGCGGCAGCGGAGGTTCCCGGCTGCTCGGTGGAGGACATGCGGCAATGTTACGAGACGATCACACACACCTTCACGTGCCCACCGTCACAGAAGAAGCACACTGGTGGACAGGGGATGTCAGAGGCACACGGCGTCCGCGTCCGTTCGTGTGCACCCGCTCCGCGGGAAGCGTGCATGCGGGCGTGCGCCCCTGGTGACCCGCTCCTAGTCTCGAAAGTAGGCCCGCGCAGGCGGGCCGCGCCCTGGAAAGGGGAGCAGGCATGCCGCTCGACCCGACCGACCCGGAAATCTTTGACGACACGTACGCCGACACCGCCTACGAGGAGGAGCCGGAGGGGACGGAGAACCCCGAGGCGACGGAGGCGGACGCGGCCGAACAGCACGCCGACCTGCTGCGGCAGCGGGACGAGCCGCTCGCCCCGTCCGGTTCGCACGAGGCCGACCCCGCCGACGCGGCGGAGCAGGCACGCGTGGTGGAGCTGAATGAGGACGAGTACCGATAAAGCGCCCGCCCGGCCCGGGTGACGGCGGAAAATTCGGGAGCCGTGGAGCCCCCACTCCCGTTACTGAAAAGTACGATGGCGGTACAGCGCAGCTCGCGCTCAGAAACACACAGGGAGGCGGCGTGACAGCCATCGAGCAGACCGAAGCGCGCCCGCGTGGCACGCGTCTGCCCCGCCGGGCCCGACGCAACCAACTGCTGGGCGCAGCTCAGGAGGTCTTCGTAGCGCAGGGTTACCACGCGGCGGCGATGGACGACATCGCCGAACGTGCCGGCGTCAGCAAACCGGTGCTCTACCAGCACTTCCCGGGGAAGCTGGAGCTGTACCTCGCGCTTCTCGACCAGCACTGCGAGGCGCTGCTCCAGGCGGTGCGCAGGGCGCTGGAGTCCACGACGGACAACAAACAGCGCGTGGCGGCCACCATGGACGCCTACTTCGGCTTCGTGGAGGACGAGGGCGGCGCTTTCCGCCTGGTGTTCGAGTCGGATCTGACGAACGAGCCCGCCGTGCGCGAGCGCGTGGACAAGGTGAGCCTGGACTGCGCGCAGGCCGTCAGTGAGGTCATCGCCGAGGACACCAAGCTCTCCCAGGAGCAGTCCATGCTGCTGGCCGTCGGCCTGTGCGGCATGGCGCAGATCACCGCGCGCTACTGGCTGGGTTCGGGCCAGCGGATTCCGCGGGACGCGGCGGCGAAGTTGATCTCCTCGCTCTCCTGGCGCGGTATCGCCGGGTTCCCGATGCAGTAGCCGGCGTCTTCCCCGGTCCGAGGGGGCGCGTTCCCGGTCCGAGGGGGCGCGGTTGTTCGCTGCCGGCGTGCGACCGCGCCCCCTCGGCGTCCCCCGCCGAGAGCTAGGGTTACTCCAGTACGGCGCGGCTGGCCGCGCATCGCATCCCGGGCATCGGCACGGGGACACCAGACCGTCGGAGGGACATAGCCGTGGAGGTCAAGATCGGCGTGCAGTACGCGCCTCGCGAGATCGTCATGGAGAGCAAGCAGACTCCTGACGAGGTCGAGAGCACGGTGGCGGCGGCATTGGAGAAGGGCTCCGGGCTGCTCAGCCTCGAGGACGAGCACGGCCGGAAGGTCCTGATCCCGGCGGACCGCGTCGCCTACATCGAGATCGGCCAGCCGTCGGGCCGCAAGGTGGGCTTCGGAGCCATCTGAGAGCGGCTCCGACGCACTCTGAGAGCAGCTCCGCAGCGCTCTGAGAGGCGACAGGGTCACGCGCACGGCGGCGGCCGCGGGATTTGCTTCCGCGGCCGCCGTTTCAGCGTCCGTACCCAGGGGGAGACCGGGAACGACCGCGGACAGCGGTCAGCTCACCGCCACCCCGAGGAGGTCCTCATGATCTGGGAGGCTCTCGGCTCCGCAAGCCTTGGACTCGCCCTCGCCCTCGTCGCGAGCAGGCGGTTTCCCGAGCGGCTTCCCGACCGGCGGCTCGTGCTGGCCACCGGCCCGGTCGCCGCCCTCGTCGGCGGCCTCATCAGCCACACCGTCTTCGGCGCGGGACACGTCCCGGTGGCGCTGTGTGTGGCCCTGGGCGTCAGCGCGGCCCTGCTCTCGCTGCTGCTGCGGGACGCGCCCGGGCGCAGGCAGTGGCGCAGGGACACCCTGCGCACCACCCCGGCGCCGCGGTCCGTGGAGCCCGGGCTCGTGGAGTCCGGACTCGGGCGGCAGGCCCCAGCGCGGCCCTCCGCTTGAGCTGACTCAGGCGGCGAGCCCCAGCGCGGCCATCCGCTTCGTATGGGCCTCGGTGATCCGGGAGAACATCTTGCCGACCTCGGCGAGGTCGAAGCCGTCGGCCAGCCCGCCGACCAGCATCGTGGAGAGCGCGTCCCGCTCGGCGACCACCCGCTGCGCCTGGGACAGCGCCTCGCCCATCAGCCGCCGCGCCCACAGGGCGAGGCGCCCGCCCACCCGCGGATCGGCCTCGATGGCGGCCCGCACCTTCTCCACGGCGAAGCTGGAGTGCCCGGTGTCGGCCAGCACGCTGAGCACCAGCGCCCTGGTGTCGGTGTCCAGCCTGGTCGCCACCTCGCGGTAGAAGTCGGAGGCGATCGAGTCCCCGACGTACGCCTTGATCAGGCCCTCCAGCCAGTCGGAGGGGGCGGTCAGCCGGTGGAACTCCTCCAGGGGCGCGGCGAACGGCTCCATCGCCGCCGTGGGGTCCTCGTCGATCCGGGCCAGCCGTTCGCGCAGTTTCTCGAAGTGGCCGAACTCGGCCGACGCCATCGAGGCCAGCTCGGCCTTGTCGGCGAGCGAGGGCGCCAGCTTGGCGTCCTCGGCGAGCCGCTCGAAGGCCGCCAGCTCCCCGTAGGCCAAGGCCCCCAGCAGATCGACGACCGCGGCACGATAGGTCGGTTCCGCCGCGGCCTGCTCCCAGTTCTGGGAGGCGATCGAGGTGGCGGGGGCGTACTCGGAACCGTCGTCGGCGGTCTTGTCAGGCGTCTCCATACTGCGCACGATAGCCCGAGGCCCCCAGGTCGCGGGGCCCCTGCCCGATCCTGGGAAGCCCCCGCGGACCTGCGGTGAACTCGTACACAACGATTGCCCCGGTACACATGCGCGGATTCGGGGTACAGTGATATGGGTCCACCAGATGACGTGGACTCGCTGCATGCATGAAATGCGGATGCCCGGTCGGTGGCCCGATCGGCTCCGACCCGACAGCCTTCCGCCGGTTCGTGCTCCCCGCACGGGTCGCGCTGAGAGGGACCGCTCGCGCGAGTGAGGCGCTTGAGCGGGAGCCAGTGGTCCCGCACCCACCGGGCGGGCCGATACGACGGCCGCCCGGGTGCGGTAGATCCTCTCCTCGCTCCGCTGGACCGTCCAGAATGCTGGGACGGCCGGACGCCGCAGCCCCACCCGCGCGTCACACAGAAGAGGCAAGCACCCTGTCCACCACGTTCAGAGATCTGGGGATCCTTCCCGAGACAGCCGAGGCCCTCGAAGCCGTCGGCATCACCTCACCCTTCCCGATCCAGGAGATGACGCTTCCGGTCGCCCTCGCGGGCACCGACGTCATCGGTCAGGCGAAGACGGGCACCGGCAAGACGCTGGGGTTCGGGCTTCCGCTGCTGGAGTCGGTGACCGTCCCCGCCGACGTCGAGCTGGGCCGCGCCAAGCCCGAGGAGCTGTCCGACGCGCCGCAGGCCCTCGTCGTCGTCCCCACCCGTGAGCTGTGCCAGCAGGTCACCAACGACCTGCTCACCGCAGGCAAGGCCCGCAATGTGCGGGTCGTCCCCATCTACGGCGGCCGTGCCTACGAGCCGCAGGTCGAAGCGCTCAACAAGGGCGTCGACGTCGTCGTCGGCACGCCGGGACGGCTGCTGGACCTGGCGGGCCAGAAGAAGCTGCGGCTCTCGCAGATCAGGGCGCTCGTCCTGGACGAGGCCGACGAGATGCTCGACCTGGGCTTCCTGCCCGACGTCGAAAAGATCATCGAAATGCTGCCGACCCGGCGCCAGACGATGCTCTTCTCCGCGACGATGCCGGGCCAGGTCATCTCGCTCGCCCGCCGCTACATGAGCCAGCCCACGCACATCAGCGCCACCTCGCCGGACGACGAGGGCCAGACGGTGGCGAACACCACCCAGCACGTCTTCCGCGCGCACTCCATGGACAAGCCGGAGATGGTCGCCCGGATACTGCAGGCCGAGGGCCGCGCGCTCGCGATGATCTTCTGCCGCACGAAGCGCACGGCGGCCGACGTGGCCGAGCAGCTGAGCCGGCGCGGCTTCGCGGCCGGCGCCGTCCACGGCGACCTGGGCCAGGGAGCGCGCGAGCAGGCGCTGCGCGCCTTCCGGAACGGCAAGGTCGACGTCCTGGTGTGCACGGACGTCGCCGCCCGCGGTATCGACGTCGACAACGTCACCCACGTGATCAACTACCAGACGCCCGAGGACGAGAAGACCTACCTCCACCGCATCGGCCGCACCGGCCGCGCGGGCGCTTCCGGTACCGCCGTCACGCTGGTCGACTGGGACGACATCCCGCGCTGGCAGCTGATCAACAAGGCGCTGGAGCTCGACTTCAACGACCCGGAGGAGACCTACTCCACCTCGCCGCACCTGTACGAGGCCCTGGGCGTCCCCAAGGAGGCCAAGGGCATCCTGCCGCGCGCGGAGCGCACCCGCGCCGGACTCGCGGCCGAGGAGATCGAGGACCTCGGCGAGACGGGCGGCGGTGGCCGCTCGCGCGCCAAGTCGGCGGGGGCCGGCGGTCCGTCCGCCGAACGCGCCCGCCCGGCGCGCAAGCCGCGCGAGCGCCGGCGCACCCGTGGGGCGCTGCGCGCGGAGCCGTCGGCCGAAGAGGCCACCGCCACGGCCGGCGAGAGCACGTCGGTCGCCACGGAGACGGGCGAGGACACCGCAGCGGCGCGCAAGCCGCGCCGGCGCCGCCGTACCCGCTCCGGCGCCCCCGCGGCCTCCTCCGAGGCGCCCGCCGCCAAGGAGACCGACGCCGCCGGTGAGGGCGAGGCGCGCAAGCCCCGCCGCCGCCGCACCCGCTCGCGCGGAGCCACCACCCGCTCCGCCGAGCAGCCCGCGTCGGAGAGCTGACCCACGTCCCTGACCGGGACGGAACGGCTCGGTACCCCTCAGGGGTGCCGAGCCGTTCGCATGTGCACCGGGCCGCCCCGGCCCGGCCGGACCCGGCCGGAGGACGGACCCGGCCGGAGGACGGACCCGGCCGGAGGACGGACCCGGACACACGCGGAGGCAAACGGAGGCACGCGGAGTCACGCAGAGTCGCGCGACGTACCCACTCCGGCCCATGGGCCCGGGGAAGCGCGGGGGGCGCCGCGGGTAGCGTCAGGGCATGAGCAAGCCGCCTTTTCTCGCGTTGCCCGCCGGTGTGCGGGAGTACCGTCTGGTCACCGCGCGCGGGGAGTTCGCGGTGCACGACACGGGCGGCCCGGGCGAGACCGGGGGCGTCGCGGTGCTGCTGCCCGGGTTCACCGGCAGCAAGGAGGACTTCATCGGCCTGCTGGAGCCGCTGGCACGCGCCGGGTTCCGGGCGGTGGCGGTCGACGGGCGCGGACAGTTCGCGACGGGCGGCCAGGCCGACGAGGGCACCTACGCGCAGGTCGAGCTCGCCCGCGACGTGCACGCGGTGGTGGCGGCCGTGGCCGGCCGCTCTCCCGGTGGCGTGCACCTGCTGGGCCACTCGCTGGGCGGTCTGATCGCCCGCGCCGCCGTGCTGGAGGACGCCGCTCCCTTCGCGTCGTTGACGCTGGTGAGCAGCGGCCCCGCTGCCGTCTCGCCGTCCCAGCAGCAGCGCGTACGGATGCTGCTGGGCGCGCTGGAGACGATGAGCATGGCGGCCATCTGGGAGGTCATGCGGGAGCTGGACCAGTCGGTCGGCTCGGCCGGACAGGCCCCGTACTCGCGGCGGGAGGTGGAGCAGACCTCCGGGGCGATGGAGGAGTTCCTGCGGCGCCGCTGGCTGAGCAACGTGCCCGGGCAGTTGGCGGCGACGGGCCGGCAACTGCTGGCCGAGCCCGACCGGGTGGCGGAACTCGCGGCGCTGGCGCTGCCGATCCACGTGGTCTCCGGCGCCGAGGACGACGCCTGGCCGGTGGAGTGGTTGGACGGTATGGCCGGGCGGCTGGACGCCCGGCGCACCGTCGTCGCGGGCACCGGGCACTCCCCCAACGCCGAGCGTCCGCGGGAGACGGCGCGGGCCGTGGTGGACTTCTGGCTCAGCCTTCGCCCTGGGTGAACGCTCAGCCTTTGCCCTGGATGAACTGGGTGATGCCGCCGGCGATCTGCTGCACGGCGATGGCCGACAGCAGCATGCCCGACAGCCGGGTGACGAGGACGACGCCGCCGTCCTTGATGACCCGGATGATCAGCAGCGAGTAGCGCATCACGAGCCACAGCACCAGGTGCATCGCCACGATCGCGGCCCACACCGACACGTGTCCGCCCCAGCCGTGCGCGTGCTGGACGGCGAGGATGACGGACACGATGGCGCCGGGCCCGGCCAGCAGCGGCATGCCCAGGGGGACGAGCGCGACGTTGACGTCCTTGGTCTGCGTCGGCTCGTCGGATTTGCCGGTCAGCAGGTCGAGCGCGACGAGCAGGAGCAGCAGTCCTCCCGCGACCATCAAGGCGGGGATGGAGACGTGGACGTAGTCGAGGATCTGCTTGCCGCAGATCCCGAACAGCGTGATCACCCCGAACGCGACGACGGCGGCCTGCCAGGCCATCCTGCGCTGCACCTTCACGGGGCGTCCGGAGGTGAGGCCGAGGAAGATGGGCGTGATACCGGGCGGATCCATGATCACGAACAGGGTGAGGAAGACGGATCCGAAGAGGGCGAAGTCGAACACGAGGGTGCCTGTGCCTTGGAGGAGTGGGAGGGATGGACGGGTGGGTCGGTGGAGCGATGGCTCGGGCGCCACGAGCCACGTCCGAATGGCGCGACCGAGCGGCGCGACCGGACGGCGTCGGCCAGGTGGCGCGGCCAGGTGGCGCGGCCAGGTGGCGTCGGCCGGAGTCGGCTCCGGGGCAGGGCGCGGCGAGGCGCGGGTTCCCTCGCGTGCGGGCGCCGGCGGGCAGAGCGGGGCGCGCCGACGCGTCCGCGTCGGCGTGCCGGGTCCCCAGGCGCCCGGGCGCGCGGGCGGAGGCAGGGGGCACGGCACGCGGCCCCGCGGAGGGCACTGGCCGGTCACAGGGAGGGCCGACGCGTCCGCGCCGCCGTGGAAGCGCCGGGTCCGGTGCCGCGGTGCGGCACCGGATACCCGCCCGCCGGACTCAGCCCGTGACGGGGGCGGCGCCTGAGCCGCGTGCCGCGATCTCGGCGTAGACGTCGGGCGCGGTGGTGAAGTCGCCGAGGGCGATGGGCTTGCGGGTGCCGTGGTAGTCGCTGGAGCCGGTGGCCAGCAGACCGAGGTCGTCGGCGAGGGCGTGCAGCCGGGTGCGGGTCTCGGGGGTGTGGTCGGCGTGGTCCGCCTCGAGACCGTCGAGCCCGGCCTGTGCGAGATCGGCCAGCGCGCTGACGGGGACGCACTGTCCACGCTTGGCGGCCAGCGGATGGGCGAAGACGGCGACGCCGCCCGCGCCCTTGATCAGGCGCAGCGCGTCGAAGGGGTCCAGCTCGTGCTTCCCGACGTAGGCGCGCCCGTCGTTGGCGATCCACTCCTCGGTGAAGGCGTCGGAGACCGTCTCGACGACGCCTTCCTCGACCATGGCCGCCGCGATGTGCGGGCGGCCCACCGAACCGTTCCGGGCGATGCGGCTGACCTGTTCCCAGGTGATGGGCACGCCCAGCTCGCGCAGTTCGGCGACCATGGCCTGGGCACGGGGCACGCGGTCGTCACGGACGAGTTCGCGCTCCCGGGCGAACGCGGGCTCGTCCGGATCGAAGAGGTAGGCCAGCATGTGGAGGCTGACCCCGTCCAGCCGACACGAGAGTTCGGCCCCGGTGACCAGGGTGAGCCCCGCGGGCAGGGCCGCGAGGGCTTCCGCGTGGCCGCCGACCGTGTCGTGGTCGGTGAGCGCGACGACGTCGAGCCCCGCGGCCGACGCGTTGCGTACCAGTTCGGCGGGGGAATCGGTGCCGTCGGAGGCGGTGGAGTGGGTGTGCAGGTCGATGCGCACTGCGACGGGCTCCGAAGGGTGCTGGGGGCGGGTGACGGGCTCATGACGAGCCTCCTCAAGAATAGCCGCACCGTCCGGCACCCCTGCGGCCAGGAACCCCGACCCCGCGAACGCCGGCAGGGCACGGCGAGGCGAGGCGAGGGCAAGAGCACCGGCCGCCGGGCAGGGCCGGACCGGGCCGGGGGCGAGGGGCGAAGGGCGAGGGGCGAAGGGCGAGGGGTGAGGGGCGAGGTCAGGGAATCAGCCGCGGGGAGAGTGCTCCGCAGGGCACCAGGTCGACTTCGGCCCCGGCGTCGCGCAGGTCGGTGAGGACCAGCTCGTCGTAGAGCATCAGTCCGGATTCCTGGGGCCACACGATCGCCCACAGCCACAGGCCGCACGCCTCACCGGCGAAGACCGCACGGTCGCCGGGCGCACCGTCCACGTGCCACAGGTGGGTGGGGTGGCCCGCGGCCAGGACCTTGGCCTGGGGTGGTTTGCCGCCGCAGATCGCGGGGCCGGGGTCGGGCCCTTCGATACCGGCGTAGCGCGCGCCCAGCCCGACGCCCAACTCCTCGGCGATCAGCAGGAGTTCTCCGGGGCCGCCCAGTGGTGCGGGGCCCGAGCAGGCGACGGCGGTGGCGCGACCGCCGCTGCGGTCGTCTCCCGCGCAGCCGACGCCGGTGAACAGCCAGCCCACGGGGAGCGGCCACGGCATCCACACGGGCACCCGTGTACGGCCGACGACGACGGCGAGGGCGTCGACGCTGGGCGGGAGGACAGGCTGGAGCGGGTGCACGGCGCCGTGTACGCCGCACTGCCAGGTGTCGGCGAAGAGGCCGGGTGCCCTGACCCGGCTACCGCACTTCGGGCAACTGGGTTCGCCCCTCATGAGCTCCAACAGTCCTACCGGGTCGCGTTCCCGTCAAGGACGATCACCCGGGTGGAGCCCTGGCCTGCGCACCACCCTCCGTGAGACCCGCAGGTGGCGGCATGACAAACCGGTGATCGCACCGGCGCCCGGCGCGCTGAACGAACCGCCTCTGCCCGTCGCGCTGACCGGACCGCCTCTGCCCGTCGCGCTGACCGCACCGCCTCTGCCCGTCGCACTGACCGGACCACCTCGTCCCCCGCCCCGCGTGCGCCGGGCCACGCATCCCCGGTCGAGTGAGCGGGGAGATGCGGGCGGCTCAAGTGAGCGGCACAGCACCGCGCAGCGGATCGCGCAGGTCCGTCTCGAAACGGAGCCAGCGCTCGTGGAGCGCGTCGGCCCCGTGGACCCTCTTCCAGGCCGCCTCCGTCGGCGTCATGGGCAGCAGCGGGAAGAAGCGGACGGGATCGAGAGGCGCCTCCAGGGGCAGGTCCTCGACCAGGCCGCCGCCCTCGGCCACCAGGACCGAGGTGAAGGGGGCTCCGGGCCACAGGGGCTCGCCGGTGTCCAGGGAGGCGCCCGGAGCGACGACGACGCCCTCGACCTGCGGTGCCGCCGCGAGTACGGCGAGCGGGCGCAGCACCTTGTCGGTGTCGGCGACCCCGGCCCGCACCGTCAGCAGGAGTTCGGCGCGCGGTCCGCGCTCGGGGTCGGCGAGCGCCTCGGCCGGGTCGGTCATCGGGGCAGCCGACATGCCGCGTGTGGCGTATCGCACGATGCCGTCCTCCGCTCCGACGAACCGCATCACCTCGATGCGCTCCGTCCCCAGGAACGTGACGGCGGCGCGGGCGTCCGGCTCACCGAAGGCCCTGCGCACATGGGTGTCGACCAGTGTGAGGACGTCGTTCATCCGGCGAGCATAGAACCCCGGTCCCTCCCTCAGGAGCGCGGCATGGTCGCGTAAGGAGGCGGCAAAGGGGCACCCGCAACGGGCGGCGGCGGCACGGGAACCCGCGTACCAGTGCTACCGTTGGCTGCCGGTCAAGGCGTGTACACATCGTCCCCCACAGGGGCCCGGCCGGAGGAGGTGGGACTGACATGGATCCGAGTCGACCGTGCAGTACCAGCCGCTCTTCCGCCCCCGCAGTGGTCACGCCGCATCGGCCCTGAGGTTCCCGCGCCGCCGCGCGGTGGCAACGTCCTCGTCGGGCCAGGTTTCCTTCCTCTCGGGGCACGCACGGCGGGAGAGCGCCCGCGTTCCGCAGTCACGCACTGTTTCGTTCGTCAGCGAATGTCGTCGCCGCGGCCCGCGTGTGGTGCCCGCTTTGCGGACCTCCGGGTAGCTCCCCGTAGGCCCCCGTTCCGGGCAGCACGACGCCCCGGCCCGTGTGCACGACGGCATGGCACGGCACCGTGGAGGGCCTCATGTCGATGATCCGAGAGCTGCGCGCCGCTGTGCGCCCGGCACTGCGCAAGGACAACCGTTCCGGGTACGGCACCGGCGTCTACGAGAGCGGCGGCCCGTCGATGAGCAGCGCGGTGGTGGACTGCGCGGCGTACCTGGACGGGCGCCGCGAGACCGAGACCCGCTCCCCCGCCGACGCGCTGTGCCGGGTCCGCTCCGCCGAGGGGCAGAGCCGCGACGGGTTCGTGTGGATCGGGCTGCACGAGCCCACCGAGGAGGAGTTCTCGGGTATCGCACAGGAGTACGGTCTGCACCCGCTGGCCGTCGAGGACGCCGTGCACGCGCACCAGCGTCCGAAGCTGGAGCGGTACGACGAGAGCCTCTTCACCGTCTTCAAGACGATCCACTACGTCGAGCACGCCGAACTCACCGCCACCAGCGAGGTGGTGGAGACCGGCGAGGTGATGTGCTTCACGGGGCGGGACTACATCATCACCGTGCGGCACGGCGGCCAGGGTTCCCTGCGGGCTCTGCGGCACCGGCTGGAGGACGACCCCGAGCTGCTGAGCAAGGGGCCCTCGGCCGTGCTGCACGCGATCGCGGACCAGACCGTGGACGGTTACCTCGCGGTCGCCGACGCGGTGCAGGACGACATCGACGAGGTCGAGATCGAGGTCTTCTCCGACCGCACGGGCGGCGGCAAGCGCGGCGGCGACGCGAGCCGCATCTACCAACTCAAGCGCGAGGTGCTGGAGTTCAAGCGTGCCGTCTCGCCGCTGATGCGGCCGATGCAGACGCTGAGCGAGCGGCCCGTACGGCTGGTCGATCCGGACATCCAGAAGTACTTCCGCGACGTGGCCGACCACCTCACCCGCGTCAACGAGCAGGTGCTGGGCTTCGACGACCTGCTCAACTCGATCCTCCAGGCCAACCTGGCGCAGGCGACGGTCGCACAGAACGAGGACATGCGGAAGATCACGGCCTGGGCCGCCATCTTCGCGGTACCGACGATGATCGCCGGGATCTACGGCATGAACTTCACGTACATGCCGGAGCTGCACTGGAAGTTCGGCTATCCAGTGGTGCTGCTGCTCATCGTGGCGATCTGTTACGGCATGCACCGCGGCTTCAAGCGCAACGGCTGGCTGTAACCTGCGGCCATGACCGCCACACCCGCCGCACCGCGCCCCGCCGAAGGACACCTCGGCCGTGCCCTGATCGAGGAGACGGCCAAGAAGTCGGGACTGGTCTGGGTCCGGGGCCCGGCCGGCCCCGCGCGCGGGCTGTGGCACGTGTGGCGGGAGGGTGCCGTCTGCCTGGTGGGAGACGGCTCGCTGGAACAGCCGCTGACCGGCATGGGGCTGACGGACGGCGCCACGGCGACCGTGACGGTGCGCGGCAAGGACAAGGGCGCCCGCCTCGTCGTCTGGTCCGCGCGGGTGCGGGAACTGACGCCGCACGGCGAGGAGTGGCAGGCGGCCGTCGACGAGCTGAAGGGCAAGCGGCTCAACGCACCGGACGCGGACACCATGCTGCACAGGTGGGCCCGCGAGAGCCGCGTCCTGCGTCTGGAGCCGACCGGCGAGCTGGTGGAACAGCCGGGTTCGATGTCCCACGACGCGCAGGCGGCGCCGCCAGTGGCGACCCCGGCCACCACCCGCCGCGCCCAGCCCGCCGGGCTGCCGCGGCTGCTCTCCCGCCGCCGCAAGCGCCGGACCGGCTGACCTCCGGCGGCTTCCCCACCGTCCGCACGGCCACCGTGACGCGGGTTCCGCCCCAGGACAGGGGCCGGCCCCCGCAGACGGGGAGTCCGGTGGCGTCCCTGCCCGCGTGCCTGCGGGTCATCGCGCGGAAGCCGCCGCCCAGGTCCTCGTCATCGATCCGGCGTCGGCATGCGCGGCGTCGGCGTCCGGGTGGGCGGAGCTGATCACCTGTGGTCCGAGTCCGGCGCCGATCGGGGCGCCGCCGTGCTCCACGCGGTCGAGGAACGCCCCGAGGAAGGCGAGCGCGACCATCGCGAGGAGCAGCAGCAGCTTCCCCAGGAGGCTCAGCTCGCACAGCCAACGCCACGCCTTCCACAGGCCCCTGCCCGTCGCGCTCAAGGCGACCTTGTAGGCCGGCTTGCCCTCCCGCGCGGCGGAACCGCCGGTGGGGACGGCGTCCATGACGTCCGGACCGTGCGCCGCCACGGCAGGCGCGCCCGCCGAAACCGGCGCACCCGGCACACCCGGCACACCGGGGGTGTCCGGCACGGACGAGGGGCCGGGGGCGCCCGGCACGGACGAGGGGCCGGACGAGGGGTCCTGGCTGCCGGGGGCCGGGCCGAAGCCCTGCCCCGGGACCGGCGTCCGAGCCGGGCCGTAGCCGGGCACCGCACGGCCGTCCCCGCCTCCGCCAGCCGTCCCCGAGCCCCGGATGGCGAAGGTGACGTCGTCCACCGCCGGGCCCGCCGCGATCCGGGTGAGCCGCGTCATGGCGGTACCGGTGTCGGTGCGCTGGTCGGGGTCCTTCTCCAGCAGGCCGAGCAGGAGGGCGCGCAGCTCGGGGCCCGCGTTGGCCGGCGCCTGCGCCGGTTCGAGCAGGGACGCGGAGAACGAGGCCATGGCCGAGCCCCGGTCGAAGGGACCGTGCCCCTCGGAGGCGCAGTACAGCGCGGCGCCGAGCGAGAAGAGGTCGGACTCGCGGCGCTCCTGGTCGCGCATCCGCTCGGGCGCCGTGAAACCGGGGGTGCCGATGACGCCGGTCTGCGTCATCCGCGTCTGCCCGGAGTCGGCTTCGAGCGAGATGCCGTAGTCGGTCAGCATGACCCGCCCGTGCCGGTTCCCGGCGTGGTCGGACGCGAGGAGGATGTTCGCCGGTTTCACGTCGCGGTGCAGGATGCCGTGCGCGTGGCCCGCTTCCAGCGCCTTCAGTACCGCTGTGCCGATGCGGCAGATCTCGGCGTCCGGGAGGCGGGGCTCGTCGCGGATGACCTTGGCGAGGTCCGTCGCGCCCGAGACGTACTCCATGACGATCCACGGCAGCCCCTCGTGCTGCACCACGTCGAGGACCGTCGCCACGTGCGGGTGCCCGCGCAGCTTGGTGGCGTGCAGCGCCTCGCGGCGGGCGCGCCGGATGGGCGACAAGTCGCCGGATCCCTCGCTCCCTTCGCCGCCGGACTCGCTGCCGCCGCTCCCGTCGCTGCCGCCGCTCCCGGCGGGCATCTCGATCTGCTTGATGGCGACCTGTGCGCCCAGAGTCTCGTCGTCGGCCAGCCACACGCTGCCCATGCCGCCGGCCCCGAGGCGCTCCCGCAGTCGGTAGCGGCCCACGTACTCCCCATGCGTTCCGGCCACCCGTTCCGTCCCCCTCGCTCAGCAATCCGTCTTTTTTTCTTCGTCCGTTGATCGTTCACCGTAACGGGCGCCACAGTACTCAGCGGTCCGGGTCGGGCCGGAGTCAGCCCGTCTGCTCAGGGGAGATCCGTTTTCCGTAGTCGACGGTCTGCTCCTTCTTCGGCGCGTGGAGGGCGAATCCGTCGTTCCAGTCGGTGAGCCGTACGGTGCCGGCGCCGCCCGGGCGCTGGAGCCGCAGCGGGTAGGGGTCGCCCTTCAAGGAGACGTCGAGGGTGCCGCCGCGCCCTTCGCCCGCGGTGACCCGGATGGTCCTGGTCCCGTCCACCTCGCCGCGCTCCCCCGTCTGGCGCTTGCCCTCCATGGCCAGCAGCCCGTCGAGGAGGGTGCTCATGTCGGTGAAGACGCTCAGTTGCTTGTAGGCGGGGTCCGTGCGGGGCACCTTGACGTACTTGCCCTTGAGCTTCCGCGCGGCGGCGACATCGCCCTTGCCGGGCTTCTTGCCGCCCTCCTGCTGGGCCCAGAAGTCGGTGCCCGCCTTGAGATAGAGGTCGCGGTCCGTGCGCAGCAGCTCGAAGGTGGACCCGCCCTCGGCGGAGACCTCCCCGACGCCGCCGCTCTTCTTCAGGCGCATCTTGAGGCGGTAGGTCTGGCCCTTGCTGACGACGCTGCCGTCGACGCGTACGGCCTCGGCGTCCTCGGCGGCCGACCTGGCCTTCTTCTCGATCTTGGTGGCCGAGAGTTTGCCCACCCCGTTGGTGCCCGCGTCCGGGTCCTCGCCCGCGCACCCGCTCAGAGCGGTGACCGCTCCGGCGCTGACGAGAGCGAGCAGCGCTGCACTCCGGGGTGCGCGGGCGCGTCCAGTCACGAGGGGACCCTCCTGTGGTCGGCGGCAGGACGGCACCCTACCCGTATGGCGGGCCCCCTCCGGAAGCCAGCCGTCCGGACCACACCGCTACGGCGCCCGTGGCGCCGGTCACGCTAGCCTGAAGTCGTCATAACCGGGCAATCAGCCGGAAAGCCGCGAAGCTCTCCGTGCGGGTGTGACCGGTCGGCGCGGTCGAGGAGGGTGGACGGCTCATGGCAGCGGGCGCTCCCCGGGTCTTCGTCTCCCACCTGGCCGGCGTCGCCGTCTTCGACCCCAACGGCGACCAGGTCGGCCGGGTCCGCGACGTGGTCACGATGCTGGGCGGGCGGCGCCGGCTGCCCAGCGTGCTGGGCCTGGTGGTGGAGGTCGTCAGCAGGCGGCGGGTCTTCCTGCCCATGACCCGGGTGACCGGCGTCGAGTCGGGACAGGTCATCACCACAGGCGTGCTCAACATCCGCCGCTTCGAACAGCGCCCCAACGAACGCCTGATCCTCGGCGAACTGCTCGACCGCCGGGTGACCCTCCTGGAGACGGACGAGGAGGTCACGGTGCTCGACGTGGGGCTGCAACGGCTTCCGGCCCGCCGCGACTGGGAGATCGACCGGCTGTTCGTCCGCAAGGGCCGCAAGGGCGGCGGGCTGCGGGGCCGGCGCGGTGAGACGCTGACGGTGGAGTGGGACGCGGTGACCGGTTTCGCCCTGGAGGAGCGCGAGCAGGGCACCGCCAACCTGCTGGCCACCTTCGACCAGCTGCGCCCCGCCGACCTGGCCAACGTCCTGCACCACCTCTCCGAGAAACGCCGCGCCGAGGTCGCCGCAGCGCTGCACGACGACCGGCTCGCCGACGTGCTGGAAGAACTCCCCGACGACGACCAGGTCGAGATCATCGGCAAGCTCGCCGACGAGCGGGCCGCCGTCGTCCTGGAGGCCATGGACCCCGACGACGCGGCCGACCTCCTCGGCGAACTGCCCGAGGACGACAAGAACCGGCTGCTGGACCTGATGCAGCCCCAGGAGGCGGCACCGGTGCGGCGGCTGCTGGCCTACGAGGAGGGCACGGCCGGCAGCCTCATGACGACCGAGCCCATCGTGCTGCGCCCCGACGCGAGCGTCGCCGAGGCGCTGGCCCGGGTCCGCGAGGAGGACCTGCCCGCGCCCCTGGCCTCGCAGGTCTACGTCTGCCGCCCCCCGGACGAGACGCCCACAGGGCAGTACCTGGGCGTGGTGCACTTCCAACGGCTCCTGCGGGAGGCGCCGTTCGCGCTCGTCGGCTCCCTCGTGGACGCCGACCTCCAGCCCCTGCCGCCCGGCACGACGCTGCCCGCGCTGACCAGCTACATGGCGGCCTACAACATCGTCTCGGCGCCCGTGGTGGACGAGGGCAGCCACCTGCTGGGCGCCGTCACCGTCGACGACGTGCTGGACGACCTGCTGCCCGAGGACTGGCGGCAGGCGGCGGCCGTCGGCGGGCTGCCCGGCTTCTCCCACGGAGTGTGGGAAGGACGCGAGCGCGACGGGGAGGCGGAGCGCGATGGCTGAACGGGAAGGTCCCCGGCTCGACGTGCCGCGCGCCCCTCGGCGCGCGCTGCTGCCGTCCTACGACCCGGAGATGTTCGGACGCTTCTCCGAACGGATCGCCCGCTTCCTGGGCACCGGCCGCTTCCTGCTGTGGATGACGATCGTGATCGTCGTGTGGATGGGCTGGAACATCGTCGCGCCGCAGGGGTGGAAGTTCGACGAGTACCCGTTCATCTTCCTCACCCTGGCCCTCTCCCTCCAGGCCTCCTACGCCGCGCCGCTGATCCTGCTGGCGCAGAACCGGCAGGACGACCGGGACCGGGTCAACCTGGAGCAGGACCGCAGCCGCAACGAGCGCAGCATCGCCGACACCGAGTTCCTGACCCGCGAGATCGCCGCGCTGCGCATGAACCTGGGCGAGGTCGCCACCCGCGACTGGATCCGCTCGGAGCTGGCCGAACTCCTCAAGGAGCTCCAGGAGCGGGAACAGGGCGGCGCAGGCGCCCAGGAGAGCGGCCAGGACCGCTGACCCGGCTGACGGGACCCAGCCCGCCGGGTGCCGCGCCCTGGCACCGCCGCCCGACCCCCGCCCTTATCGGACACGGTCCGCACGGCCTTACTATTCAGTTATGGCTACCGAGACCCAGGCGACCACCCCCACCGAAGACGCCGTCCGCGCGGCGCTCGAGACGGTGAACGACCCGGAGATCCACCGGCCGATCACGGACCTGGGCATGGTCAAATCCATCGCCATCGCGCCCGACGGCACCGTCGACGTAGGGGTCTTTCTGACGGTCTCGGGATGTCCCCTGCGCGAGACGATCACCGCCAATGTCACCGAGGCCGTCCAGCGCGTCCCCGGCGTCACGAGCGTGCGCGTCGAACTGGACGTGATGAGCGACGAGCAGCGCCGCGAGCTGGCCGCCTCCCTGCGCGGCGGCAAGGCCGAGCGGGAGATCCCCTTCGCACAGCCGGGGTCGCTCACCCGGGTCTACTGCGTGGCCTCGGGCAAGGGCGGCGTGGGCAAGTCGTCCGTGACGGTCAACCTGGCCGCCGCCATGGCGGCCGAAGGGCTCAAGGTCGGCGTGGTGGACGCCGACATCTACGGGCACTCGGTCCCCCGCATGCTGGGCGCCGAGGGGCGGCCCACCCAGGTCGAGGACATGATCATGCCGCCGTCGGCGAACGGCGTGAAGGTCATCTCGATCGGCATGTTCACCCCCGGCAACGCCCCCGTCGTCTGGCGCGGCCCCATGCTGCACCGGGCACTCCAGCAGTTCCTCGCGGACGTGTACTGGGGCGACCTGGACGTGCTGCTGCTCGACCTGCCGCCCGGCACGGGTGACATCGCCATCTCGGTGGCCCAGCTGATCCCGAACGCGGAGATCCTGGTGGTCACGACGCCTCAGCAAGCGGCGGCCGAGGTCGCCGAGCGCGCCGGCTCCATCGCGGTGCAGACCCACCAGAAGATCGCCGGTGTGATCGAGAACATGTCCGGCATGCCGTGCCCGCACTGCGACGAGATGGTCGACGTCTTCGGCACCGGCGGCGGCAAGCAGGTCGCCGAGGGGCTCACCCGCACGACCGGGGCCGACGTCCCGGTCCTGGGCGGCATCCCGATCGACCTGAGGCTGCGCGAGGGCGGCGACGAGGGCAAGCCCGTGGTCCTCAGCGACCCGGACTCGCCCGCCGGGGCGGCGCTGCGCGATGTCGCGGGCAAGCTCGGCGCCCGCGAACGCGGCCTGGCGGGCATGTCCCTGGGCCTGACCCCCAGCAACAAGTTCTGAGGGTTCTGGGGCTTGGCTTCAGTGCGGCTCGTAGCCGGTGATGTCCTTGACGACGCGGAAGCCGAGCCCGTAGGCGCTCATGCCGCGGCCGTAGGCGCCCAGATGGACGCCCTCCTGAGCCGAGCCGGCCAGCACCCACCCGTACTCGGACTCGCGGTAGTGGAAGTCGGTCGGCACCCCGTCCACCGGCAGGGAGAGAGCGTTCCAGCCCGCCCCCTCCAGATCGTCGGCGAGCTCCCAGGCGACACCGGTCTGCTGGTCGAGCCAGTCCTGGCGCAGGCTGCGGTCCATCTCCATCGGATAGCTGCACGAGAGCAGCCCGGAGCCCGCCAGCCAGGCGGCGGTCGAGACGGAGGTGGCCTCCAGCGTGCCCGTACCGTCGCCGCTGCGCCGCACCGGGCGGCTGGCGAGGGTGACGACGACCGCGAAGCTCTGCTCCTGCGGGGAGTTCTCCGCGTGGAGAGAGGGCTCCTCGCCGTGACCGGTCGAGCCGTGCTCCACCGTGCCGTCGGCCGCGGTGCCGACCCGCATCAGCCAGCGCGGCCCCGTGAAGGCTTCGTCCAGGCCGTACCACGGAAAGGCGGCCATCAGGTAGTCGTCCACCGCCCGCCGCGCGCCGGGCACACCCTGCGCGGCGGGCCCGGATTCCCCGGCTAGCCGACTCGTCGTCTCCATCTGCGCGACGCCTCCTCATTGCCCTGTGCCAATGGGCAGCCGAGCCCGGCGACCCCCGACACTGGGAGGATAGCCACACCGGTCCGCCGTGTCGGTCATGCCCGGGGGATCAGGACGCGGTGCGGGTGGCGAGATGGACGGCAAACGCCGCAGATGTCCCGGTGCCGAAAGAGCAACGGTGACGCGATCGTTGCGTGCTGAGCGTCACGTGGCGTCCGCGTCGAACGGCGGCGGATCACCCCGGCGGGGGCCGTCTCCGCCCACCGGCCGGCCGTTCACCCCGTCGGAGCCATGCTTGGCCAGGTCAGGGGTACCGCGAGTGGTCGAGGAGGCGCCCTTCTTGACCATGTCGATCGCGCCGGAACCGTTCTTCCCACCGCTCGAACCGTTCGATCCGGCCTCGTCGCCCTTGTGGTCGCTGCCGTTCACCGCGTCGGTGACTTCGTCCAGATCCTTGCGGAAGTCGAAGCTGTTGCTGATCTCCTTGAGACCCAGGTCCTCGTTGTCCAGCAGGTGCTTGCGCGCGAACGTCTTCGGATTCAGGTCCTCGAACTCGAAGTCCTTGAACTCAGGGCCCAGCTCCTCCCTGATGTCCTCCTTCGCGCTGTCGGAGAACTGCCGCACCTTGCGGATGAAGGCGGCGACGTCCTGAATCACCTTCGGGAGCTTCTCCGGGCCGAACACCAGCACGGCGAGCACGATGAGCGTGACCAGCTCCAGTGGTCCTATGTCGAAGAACACCGCGCAGCTCCCTCACTCCGTCCATGGCTCTCACGGCCATCAGTCACGGTACCCGCCCTCGCCCCGTACGCGGGACCCCGCCCTCGCACCCGACTTGGCCGCGCACCCGTCGGACGACCTCATCCCGTCGCCGAACCGAGCGTGACGGTCACCGTCCGCTCCTGTCCGGAGCCGCCGGGCCGCACCTTCAGCTCCAGCTCGTCCCCCGGCCGGTGGCTGCGAACCCGCACGATCAGCTCCTCGCCGCCGGCCACCGCCTTGCCGCCCACCTCGGTGATCACGTCGCCCTCCCGCAGCCCCGCCTCGTCCGCGGGGCCGCCCCGGACGACCGCGGCACCGTGCCCGGCAGGTCCGCCGATCCTCGCCCCCTCGCCGTCGTACTCCATGTCGAGCGTGACGCCGATGACCGGATGCGTGGCCCGGCCCTCGTTGATCAGCTCCTCGGCGACCCGGCGGGCCTGGTTGACGGGGATCGCGAACCCGAGCCCGACGCTTCCGCCCCCCTCGCCCTCGGGCAGCGCGGCCTCACTGCCCGCCCCCTTGATCGCGCTGTTCACACCGATCACCCGCCCCCGGCGATCCACGAGCGGACCTCCGGAGTTGCCCGGATTTATCGGAGCGTCCGTCTGGAGCGCGTTCACATAGCTCATCTCACTGCCCGGCTCCTCGCCCCCGGCCGTGATCGCGCGCTCCTTGGCGCTGATGATGCCCGTGGTGACCGTCCCGTCCAGGTCGTACGGCGCGCCGACGGCGACCACCGGATCACCCACCCGGACCGCGTCCGAATCGCCCAGCGGCAGCGGGCTGAGGCCCGACACTCCGGACACCTTGACGACCGCCAGGTCGTAACCGCTGTCGCTGCCGACGACCTGCCCCGTGGCGGTCTGCCCGCTGTTGAAGGTGACCCGCACCGCGTCACCGCCCTGTGCCGAGTCGACCACGTGGTTGTTGGTGAGGATGTGACCCCGCCGGTCCAGCACGAACCCCGTACCCGTCGCCTCCGCCCCACCGCCGCGCGCGTGCAGCGTGACGACACCGGGCAGCGTCTGCCGCGCGATGCCCGCGATGCTGCCCTCGGGCCGCTCACCGCCCTCACCGGCCGGCCCCGCAGCCGTCTGCGGCAGCTCCACGTCACCCACGCCGCCGTTGCGCTCGACGTACGCGCCGATCAGGCCTCCGGCCCCGCCCGCGACCAGCGCCAGCACGAGGGCGCCCACCGCCATCCTGGACCGGCGCCGGGGAGCGCGCCGCGGCGCACCATCTCCCGGCTCCGACGGAAGAGGCAGCACGGTCGTCGCCGTCGCCGTCGCCGTCGCCTGCGGCCCGGCCTCCAGCAGACCACCCCCACCCGACGGCACCCCCCGCACCGGCGCACCACCACCGGACGGCACGGGGACGCCGTGGGGTGGAGTCGTGCCCGTCGGCGGCACCTGGACGCCGTGGGGCGGAGTGATGCCGCCGGGCGGCACGGGGGCGCCCTGCGGCGGGGCTGTACCCGTCGGCGGCACCTGGACGCCGTGGGGCGGAGTGATGCCACCGGGCGGCATGGGGGCGCCCTGCGGCGGGGCTGTACCCGTCGGCGACACCTGGACGCCGTGGGGCGGAGTCGTGCCCGTCGGCGGCACGTGGATGCCGTGAGGGGGAGTGACGCCGCCGGGCGGCATAGGGACGCCCTGCGGCGGAGTCGTACCCGTCGGCGGCACGTGAACGCCGTGGGGTGGAGTGATGCCACCGGGCGGCACGGGGGCGCCCTGCGGGGGCGTGATGGCGGTGGGCGCCCTCGTGCTGGCGCTGGYCGCGGGCGGGGCCGGAGGCCTGATCGGCGCGTACGTCGAGCGCAACGGCGGCGTGGGTGACGTGGAGCTGTCGCAGACGGCTGCGGGGCCGGCCGGTGAGGGCGGCGAGCGGCCCGAGGGCAGCATCGCGGGCAT
>NZ_JASKYT010000090.1:0-20368 GCF_041028275.1 Streptomyces sp. PU-14G | reverse complement strand
CCCGGCGACCGTCCCGGACTTCACGGGACGGGACGCGCTCCTCGCCCGGCTCGGCGCCCAGCTCGCCCGGGCCGACGGCAGCGTCATGGCCCTCGCGGGTATCGGCGGTGTCGGCAAGACGGCGCTGGCCGTCCACCTCGGGCACGCCGTGGCCGGCCGGTTCCCCGACGGACAGCTCCACGTCGACCTCCAGGGCACCGGGGCCTCCCCCGCGGCCCCCGCAGCCGTGCTCGGAGGGTTCCTCCGCGCCCTGGGAGCCGACGACGCCTCCCTGCCGGAAGGCATCGGGGAGCGCGCGGCGCTCTTCCGTTCGCTGCTGGCGGGCCGCCGCGTCCTGGTCCTGCTCGACAACGCCCGCGACGCCGCCCAGGTCCGCCCCCTCCTCCCCGGCACCGCGGGCTGCGCGGCGCTGGTCACCAGCCGCGTCCGCATGGTCGATCTCGCCGGCGCCCGCCTCGTCGATCTGGACGTGCTGGGCCCCGGCGAGGCCATGGCCCTCTTCTCCCGCGTCGTGGGGGCGGAGCGCGTCGGCGCGGAGCGCGAGGCCGCCATGGATGTGGTGGCGGCCTGCGGGTTCCTGCCCCTGGCGCTGCGCATCGCGGCGGCCAGGCTCTCGGCCCGCCGTACCTGGACCGTCTCCGTGCTCGCCGCCAAGCTGGCCGACGAGCAGCGCCGGCTGGACGAGCTCCAGGCCGGCGACCAGGCCGTCGGGGCCACCTTCGAACTCGGCTACGCCCACCTGGACGCGGAGCAGGCCAGGGCCTTCCGCCTGCTCGGGTTGACCGAGGGCCCCGACATCCCGCTGTCCGACGCCGCCGCGCTCCTCGACCGCACGGCGGAGAAGACCGAGGATCTGCTGGAGGCCCTGGTCGACAGCTCCCTGCTGGAGTCCGCAGGGCCCGGACGCTACCGGCTGCACAACCTTCTGCGGCTCCACGCCAGAGGCCGCGCCCGAGGGTGAGGTTCTGCGTCACCCTCGGAGCTGTTCGAGGAGGACCGGGTCGGTGATCCGCGTGTCGTCCGCCAGCATCAGCGCCTTGCTGAGGATCACCGACAGCGTCCAGTCGCCGTCGAACGGCAGATACACCTGCGCGGAGGACGAGGGCTCGCTCTTCGCGAGGACGCACAGGTACCGGTCCCCCGGATCCCGCAGAACGTTCCCCGAGCCCAGGTGGATCCTGTACGTGTGCAGTGCGCCCTTGACGTGCAGGAAGCGGCCCTCGACATGGCACCGGTCGCCGATGGCCAGCCGGGGCAGCAGCCGCGCCAGCAGGTCGTGGCGGGTCCGCGCGGTCTCGCTCAGCTCGCCGAAGCCGACCGAGGACCAGTACCGGGCGTAGTGCCCGCCGGGCCCGCCGTCCTGCCACGTGGGATCACCGGCCACGCTCGCGACCCCGACGAACAGATCGACGTCTCTGAGCACCTCGCTGAGCACCCGGGCCGGTATCTCCTCCAGCGGCACGGGGTCCACCTCCCGGGGTCCTGGCATGCAGAACCCCTGCCTCCCCTCGCTGTCGATCGTGTTGCCCGGCGCGTCGATCGGATAGAACCTCACCTGGTCCGTGGCCAGCAGCGCGTAGGCGCCCGAGTCGGTGGTGGGCGCGCTGCCGGACTCGCCCTCGCCGCGCACCCAGTATTCGGCGCGCAGCCCCCACTCGGGCAGTTCGCGCACGGCGGGCGGGTAGGAGGTGTCGTGATGGCAGATCCGCAGCTCGGCGTCGTGCCAGCCGCGCTGGGCCGCCAGTGAGCGAAACCTGTGCTGGCCCAGGATGTGCCCGGCGAAGCGGTTGGAGTAGGTGGCGGTGCGCCGTTCCGCGTCGGTGAGCAGGTAGACCTCGCGGTGCGCCTGCTTGAAGGGCTGGGTGACCCGCTCGTCCTCCAGCCGCCGCCGCCAGGCCATCACCTCCTCGACGGTCCTGCCCACCGGATGCCACAGCCGCACGGTGCCCTGGCCCGTCACCGGCTCGCCCGCCAGGTCGCGCAGTGCGCCGTCGGTGTAGCGGCAGGCGGTGCCGTCGAGCGTCCACAGCAGGCGGCGGGCGACCGTACCGGCCAGCGGGTGCTCCAGATAGCGCTCGCGCCACACCTGCGCGGGCCATGAGCGCCGGGTGAGCAGGACCCTCTCCAGACGCCTGGCCACCGCGCCCAGCGTCGCGTTGATCTCCTTGACCTCGGCCCTGAGCTCCTTCAGCCGACGGGCGTGGTCGCGCCGCACGGCGGCCGGGACCGACGTGACCTGCTTGCCGGCGGCGTTCCGCCAGCGCAGCACCGCGGTGCCGTCCTCGGTCAGCAGCTCCGCCGTCGCCTCCGTCGCATCCGTCGCCTCGTTCCCGAAGCGCACGACCCGGCGGCCGTCCTCAGGCGAGAGCCCGAACGAGGGAACGGCCAGCTCCTCGATCTCCTCCCGGCCGAGCCCCAGGTCCCGGGCGCGCGCGTCCAGCCCGGCCTGGAGAATCTTGAGCGTCGCCTTGTACGTCACCCGGGTGGTGAGCCGGGCGAGTTCCGCGAGGGCGGCCTCGCCCTCCATCGTGCACAGCGCCGTCGCACACGCGTTGGCGAGTTTCGGCATGCCCGGGCCCACACCCGGCATTCTGCGCAGCGCTCTCTCCAGCACCGCGCCCAGCGCCCGGGGCGCCCGCGCGTGTCCGGGCAGGAACGAGAGCGTCCACACCAGGCCGCGCGCCACCTCGTAGTTGTACGGGTCGTAGGGGAACACCCGCTCACGCGGCAGTGTGGGCGGGCCGCCCAGCAGGGCCAGCCAGTCCGCCACCCGCTCCAGGAACCGTTCCGCGTCGACCTCGGCGAGCAGGGTCCGCGCGGTCCGTGTCCAGGGCGCGCTCGGCCTGACCGACGTCAGCGTCGCGGCGTGCCGCAGCACGTCGGCCCAGGCCGCAGGCAGCCCCGCCAGTTCGGCGAGCGCGTGGTCCGACCACCGCTCACCGGCGTTGAGCACCGGGTGGCGCTCGGCGAGCAGCCCCACGACTTCCCGGGAGGCCGTCGTCCGGAGCGGTTGGCTGTCGTGGTACGCCCGCCGCATCTCCGCGCCGAGAGCCGACGGGATCTCCCGGCCCGAGGCCAGCTCGACCCAGGCCGCGTCGTAACTCTCCAGCGTGTACTGGACTTTCCCCGCCCAGCCCGCCAGCAAGCGGTGCCGGTCCGCCGCCATGAGGTCGTCAGGACGGCCCGCCGACGCCATGGCGTGCAGGACGACGGCCTGGTCGCGCTGTTCCGGCGTCTCAGCGTCCCGGTAGCGCTCGACGCAGTGGCGCAGCAGGCGGTGCCGGGCGTCGTCGGGCAGCCCGTCCAGCAGGACCCACGGCAGTTGCATGCGGCCGATGGCCCGCTTGCAGGCCGCCGCCGCAGCCTTGCGTGCGACGGCCGTCCGTACGACGTCCTCCAGTTCGCGTGGGCCCAGCGCGGCCAGCTCGGGTGACTCCGACACCCGCAGGTACAGGGCCGCGGCACGCTGCTGCTCCGTCTCGGCCCGCCCGTAGGCCTCGTCGGCCCGCAACCGCACGCGGAGGCGGAGGTATTCGGGAAGGGGCCGCAGCAGCTCCACCGTCCAGGACAGCTCGGGAGCGGAGGCCAGCGCCTCGTGGACCGCCGAGGCGTCGTCGCGTTCGGCGGCGGCCCGCACCGCGGCCCGGCACGTCTCGAAGTCGCTCATCAGCCACCCACCAGGGGGACGAGCTTCAAGAAGGTGATCTCCAGGCCCGCCGAGAGTTCGACCTCTTCGTCGAGGCGCGTCAGTTGCCGCTCGCCGGTCAGGAGCAGAAACCCGTTCTTCTCGAACGCCGCCGCCGCGGCGTCGAACTGCCGCTCCGGGTCGATCCGGTGCGGCGGACGGGACGGCCCCCGGGAGCCGTTCAGCACGGCCTCGTCCGCCGTCGGCCGCACGAGCCCGCGAAACGGTCCGGCCGCTTCCCTTGCGTGGTACTCGGCGACCTCCTGGAACACCCGCCTTCTGATCAGCTCCCGCACACTGACCCGTTCCCCCTCCACATCGAGCACGAGCGCCGCGCACCGGCCCTGCGACGTGCTCTCGTCCGCGCATACGATCTGAGTCATTCCAGGACCCTAGTGGCCGGGTGTGACACTGCGGCGCCGTAAGCGACGGTGCGCGGACCGGCGCCGCCCGCGGTGGCCGTGACGGCGCACGAGGCCGCGGTGGCCGTGACGGCGCACGAGGCCGCGGTGGCTGTGACGGCGCACCAGGCTGCGGTGGCCGGCGCCGGGTGGGTGGGCCGTGCGCCCGCCCACCCGGCGCCGGCTCTCAGGCGCGCCCCGCGGTCTTCTGGGTGCGGCGGGAGACCGAGTCGATGACGACCGCGGCGAGCAGCACCGCACCGGTGATCATGTCGCGGACGGCGGACCCGGTGCCCAGGAGGGCCATGCCGGAGTTGATCGACTGGATGACGAGGGCGCCCAGCAGCGCCGACCAGGTCTTGCCGCGCCCGCCGAAGAGGCTGGTGCCGCCGATGACGGCGGCAGCGATGCAGTTCATCAGCAGGCTGCCGGCGCCGGAGGACTGGTTGGCCGCGTTGATCTGGGAGGCGAAGAACAGGCCCCCGACGGCGGCCATGGTCCCGGCGATGGCGTACACGGTGATCCGGATCATGGGCACGCTGATGCCGGCCCGTGCGGCGGCCTCGCTGCTGCCGCCGACGGCGAAGACCTGCCGCCCGTAGGTGGTGCGGCGCAGCACGAAGTCGCCGAGGACGATGACGCCGACGAAGATGACGACGGCCAGCGGGAGGCCCTTGTAGGAGTTGAAGACGAGGGCCGCCGCGTAGGCGGGTATCGCCACGACGACCGTGCGGAGCACGATCTCGCTGAGCGGGCGGCTGGGCACGTCCGCGGCCTTGCGCCGGCGCGCGTCCAGCAGCGAGAAGCCGAGGAACGCCAGCACGCAGACGGTGGCCAGCCCCATGGCCCAGATCTTGTCGGCGAAGTAGTGGTTGGTCAGTTGGGCGACCACTCCGTCGTCGTTGAGGTTGATGGTGCCGCTGGGGCCGAGGATCTGGAGCATCAGGCCGTTCCAGCCCAGCAGGCCGGCCAGCGTGACCACGAAGGCGGGGACGCCGATCCTGGCAAAGAAGAAGCCGTGGAGGGCGCCTGCCGCCATGCCGACGAGGATGGCCAGGATCATGGCCAGGACCTCGTTCATGCCCTGGTTGATGTTGAGCACGGCCAGCACGGCCGCGGACATGCCGCTGACCGAGCCGACGGACAGGTCGATCTCGCCCAGCAGCAGGACGAAGACGATACCGACTGCGATCAGTCCGGTGCCCGCGCTCTGCACGAACAGGTTGCTGAGGTTGTTCGCGCTCAGGAACGCGGAGTCCTGGAACTGGAAGACGAGGCCGATGACGATGAGCCCGACGATCACCGGCAGCGAGCCGAGTTCGCCGGTGCGCAGGCGGCGCACCAGGTCGTCGAGGTAGCCGGCGAAGCCGCGTTCGCGTACCAGCAGGCGCGGGTCGACGGACGCGACCGAGCCCGCGGCCACGGTGCCGTTCGCCTCGCTCCCGTCCTGCTGGGGGGCGGCCTTGTCGGCCGGTGCCCCGTCGGTGGGGGTGCCGGTGGTCACTTGCGCACCTCCGTGGTGGACGCCTGCTGTGCGGTTCGGGCGTTGCGGCGGGTGACGACGTTGTCAGTGGCTCCGGTGATCGCCGAGACGATCTCCTCCTGGGAGGTCTCGCTCACCGCGAAGGTCCCGTTGTTGCGGCCGAGACGCAGGACGGCGACCCGGTCGCTGACGGCACGCACGTCGGCCATGTTGTGGCTGATGAGCAGCACTCCCAGCTCCCGCTCCCGCAGCCGCTCCACGAGGTCGAGGACCTGCGCGGTCTGCTCGACGCCGAGCGCCGCGGTGGGCTCGTCGAGGATGACGACGCGGGGCTCGCCGAGCAGCGAGCGGGCGATGGCGACGGTCTGCCGCTGCCCGCCGGACAGGGAGGCGACGGGGATGCGGACGCTGGGGATGCGGATCGAGAGGGTGGAGAGGAGTTCGCGGGAGCGGCGCTCCATCTCGACCTCGTCGAGGATGCCGCCCGACTTGAGTTCGTTGCCCAGGAAGAGGTTGCCGACGACGTCGAGGTTGTCGCACAGCGCCAGGTCCTGGTAAACGGTCGCGATGCCGAGTTCCTGGGCGTCGTGCGGCTTGTCGATGCTGACGGGTTCGCCGTTCCACTCCACGCGGCCCTCGTCCGCGGGGCTGACGCCCGCGATGGCTTTGACCAGGGTGGACTTTCCTGCACCGTTGTCTCCGACGAGCGCGACGACCTCGCCGGGGTGGACCTCCAGCTCGACGTCCGTGAGCGCCTGCACGGCGCCGAACCGCTTGGAGACTCCGCGCAACGCCAGCACGGGCGTAGCGGACACGTGAATCACTCCTTAACCGTGATCAGCGCGCCGGTGGTGGCCGTCGCACCGCCCGCCCGCCGTGCGGGGGCCGCCGGGGCTCCCGTACGGCGGGCGGGCGGCTTCGGTACGGGCGGTGCCACCGGGCCGATCGATGTTGCCGGGACCTACTTGATGCCCGCCTCGTCACAGGCCTTCTGGAACTTGTTGGTGCAGATCTCCTTGGCCGTGAAGAACCCGGACTTGCCCACGTACTTCTTGATGTCGTCCTTGGTCAGCGGCAGCGGAGTGACGATCTTGGTGGGGATGTCCTTCTGCGAGGCGCTGTCGGTCTTGGAGGTGGCGATGTCGTCCAGCTTCTCGCCCTTGGCCAGCGCGACGGCGAACTCGGCCGCAGCCGAGGTCTCGGGCACGTACGGCTTGTAGACGCTCATGAACTGCTCGCCCGACAGGATGCGCTGCACGGCGTTGAGTTCGGCGTCCTGGCCCGTCACCGGGGGCATGTTGTCCTTGGTGAAACCGGCGCCCTTGAGCGCGGTGATGATGCCGCCCGCCATGCCGTCGTTGGCCGAGTAGACGCCGACGATGTTCTTCTTGCCGAGGGAGGAGAGGGCGCCCTTCATGTTGCCGTTGGCGTTCTCCGGCTTCCACTCCTTGGTGTCGTACTCCTTGCCGATCTTCACCTTGCCGTCGAGGACGGAGTGGGCGCCCTCCTTGTACATCTTGGCGTTGGGGTCGGTGACGGAGCCGTTCATCATGACGATCTTGCCGTCGTCGGCCTTGTCGCCGAGCTCCTTGAGCAGGGACGTGGCCTGGATCTTGCCGACTCGCGGGTTGTCGACGGAGGTGTAGGCCTTGATGGGGCCTTCGGCGAGACGGTCGTAGGCGACGACGGGGATGTCGGCGTCGTCGGCCTTCTTGACGGAGCTGGCGATGGACTTGGCGTCCACCGCGTCCACGATCAGCGCGTCGACCTTCTTGGTGACCATCGTCTCGGCCTGCTGCTGCTGGAGGTTGGCGTCCTGTTTGGCGTTGGAGTACAGGATCTTGGTGTCCTTGCCCGCCAGTTCCTTGATCTTCTTCTCCAGCAGCGGCTTGTCGAACCGCTCGTAACGTGCTGTCTGGTTCTCGGGGAGCAGCAGCCCGATCGTCAGCGGGCCCTTCTTCTCCTTGCCGCTGTCCTTGCCGTCCGCCTGGTCAGCACTGCCGCAGGCGGCTGTGGTGAGGGCGAGCGAGAGTGTGACGGTACCGAAGACGATGCCGCGCAGCGCTGCGTGCATGGTGACCTCCCTGACGGGGCCGCGGCGTCGCGGCCGGGGTAGCCGGAAGTCAACTCGCCGCCGATGCAACGGTCAATAAGAAAATCCTTAACGAGATGACAACGATGCCATCCATTGAAAACAGAAAGCCACAGCACGACGGAGGGGGCGCCCCCGGAGGGGCGCGGGGAACTGCGCGGCCGACCACAACGCGCCCGCACCGGGCAACGCCGCGGGGCCGCAGCGGCGATGCCCCCTCCAGGCCTCACAGGCCTACGCGGCGGCCGGGCTCTCACCCCCGCAGGCCCGGTATTGCGCAGGGCCCGCAGGGCTCAGGCCGCAGGGCTCAGGCCGCAGGGCTCAGGCGGCAGCCGAGGCGGCGGCGTCCACCAGCGTGGTGTCACCCATCTCGTTGAGCACCAGGGCGAGCGCGCCCAACACCTCGGCCCGGCTGTCGAGTTCGCCGGGCGCCACCTTCAACTGCCGCGCCGCGCTGGGGATGGCGTAGCGCGCCACCGAGTCCCGCACCGGGTCCAGCACCAGGTCCCCGGCCTCGGCCAGGTCTCCGCCCAGCACGACCCGCGAGGGGTTGAGAAGGTTGCAGAGGCTGGCCACCCCGCTGCCGATGTGGCGGCCGATGTCGGCGACCACCCGCCGGCACCCCGGGTCGCCCTCGCCTGCCAGCCGCACCACCCGCGCCATGGTCAGGTCGGTGCCGTGGCTGGAGTGCAGCAGCGGCAGCACGTACCGGGCGGCGGTGAAGGTCTCCAGGCAGCCGCGGTTGCCGCAGCGGCAGACGGGGCCCGACTCGTCCAGCGTGATGTGGCCGATCTCGCCCGCCGTGCCGCCAGGGCCCCGGTAGATCTGGCCGTTGATCACCAGTCCGGCGCCGACACCGCTGGCGACCTTGATGTAGGCCAGGTCCCTGGCGCCGTGCCCCGCGCCCCACACCTGCTCGCCGAGGGCACCGAGGTTGGCGTCGTTGTCGACGTAGACAGGGACGCCGATCCGCGTGGCGAGCTCGTCACGCGGGTTGGTGCCGGCCCATCCCGGCAGGATGGCGGTGGAGCCCAGCACGCCCGTCTCGATGTCGATCGGCCCCGGGACGCCCAGGCCGATGCCGATGACCTTGCCCGGGCTGATCCCGCTCTCGGCCACCAGCCGCCGCACCAGCCGCTCGGCGCGGTCGAAGCCCTGCCCGGCGGAGGCGTCGACGTCGATGGGCTCGGCGTCCTCGGCCAGTACGGTGTGCGCCAGGTTGCCGACGGCGACGCGCAGGTGCGAGTGGCCGAAGTCGACGCCGACCACGATGCCCGCGTCGGCGCTGAGGGAGACGGCGCGCGCCCGCCGGCCACCGGAGGAGGTGGGGGTGACCTCGACGGTGCCGGCGTCCTTGAGCTCACGGACGATGTTGGAGACGGTCGCGGCGGACAGCCCGGTGCCGCGGGCGATCTCCGCCTGGGTGAGCGAGCCCGCCATCCGTACGGCCCGCACGACGCGCTCGAGGTTCGCCCGGTGCAGCGAGGACTGCGACCCCGGAGTCTCCACCACTGTTCACTCCCCGCTTGTCTCCAACATCTGAACCCTAAGAAGAGCCCCAGCGGTCCTCCCCGTCAAGTCCTTCGATCAAGCCGGCAGCGGACGGCGCTCATTTGTGACTCATCATACGGAGGTGAGCGGAGGCAACGCGCCGGGTCCCCGGCCGGTGGCCGGGGACCCGGGGTGTGGGCCTGCGGTGGTCACCTCACTTCACGGAGCCCGCCGTCAGCCCGGAGACCACGTGCCGCTCGATGAACGCGAACAGGATGATCACCGGGACGATGGCGACGACGGAGGCGGCGAACAGGTAGTTCCACTGCACCGTGTAGGCGCCGATGAAGTTGTTGATGCCGACCGTCAGCGGCTGCTTGTCCGGCTCCGTGGAGAGGGTCAGCCCCATCACGAACTCGTTCCAGGCCGAGATGAAGGTGAAGATCACGGCCGTGACGACGCCGGGCAGCGCCAGCGGCAGCGTCACCCGCGTCATCGCCCCGAAGCGGCTGGTGCCGTCCACCATCGCCGCCTCCTCCAGCTCCTGCGGGATGGACCCGATATAGGCGGTGAGGATCCACACGGCGAAGGCGAGGTTGAACGCGGCGTTGGTGAGGATCAGCGTCCAGACCGAGTTGAGCATGTCCAGCTGGTAGAACTCGCGGTAGAGGCCCACCAGCAGGGCGGTCGGCTGGAACATCTGGGTGACCAGCACCAGCAGCAGGAACCACTTGCGGCCCCTGAACCTCATCCGCGCCGTGTAGTACGCGGCCGGCAGCGAGACGAGCAGCACCAAAAGGGTGGAGCCGCCCGCGACCAGCAGGGTGACCTGGAGGTTGTTCCCGAGCGAGGACTCGCGCCAGACCTCGATGAAGTTCGACCAGTCCAGCTTGTCGGGCAGATAGGTGCGGTCGCGCAGTTCGTCGGCGGGCCGCAGCGCCGTGACGATCATCTCCAGGTACGGCGCCAGGAACAGCGCGGCGAGCAGCCACGCGAAGGCGGCGATCACCAGGCTGCGCGGCCGGAAGCTGCGCTTGGGCGGGCGCACGGCACGCCTGGGGGGTCCCGCGGGGCCCTCCTTGACGGGCCCCGGCCCGGCGGTCTGTGTTGCGGTCGCCATCAGTCCTCCTCGTTCCACCGGCTGACCTTGAGGAAGAGCAGCACGAGCACGACGACCATGGCGAAGTTGACCACCGACATCGCCGCCGACTCGGCGATGTCCGTCTCCTTGAGCTTGTACATGAACACGGTGGTCGTCGAGGTGTCGCTGCCCGGGCCGCCCTGCGTCATCGCCCAGATGATCGGGAACGAGTTGAAGACGTTGATGAGGTTGATGACCACACCGACGAGGAACGCGGGGCGCAGCAGGGGCAGGGTGATGCTCCGGTAGGTCTGCCAGGGCCCCGCACCGTCGATGCAGGCCGCCTCGTAGACATCGCCCGGGATCGTCTGAAGCCCGGCCAGCAGGGTGTAGGTGGTGAAGGGCAGCGAGACGAAGACCGCCACGAACATCATCCAGGGCCATGCGGTCGACTGGGAGCCCAGCCAGTCCGTGGACTTGTCGATGATGCCCAGGTCCAGCATCACCGTGTTGAGCACACCAGCGGTCTGGTTGAGCATCCACTTGAAGCCGATGGCGGTCATCAGGACCGAGGCGGCCCAGGGGGCGATGAGCGCCCATCGGGTGATGCTGCGCCCCGGGAAGCGCTGGTTGAACAGCTGGGCGAGGCCCAGCGAGACCAGCATGGTGACGCTGACGACCACGACCGTCCACAGGACGGTGTAGCCGATGACGTGTCCGAAGCCGGACTCGTCGAAGAGTTTCTTGTACTTGTCGGTGCCGGCCGAGCCCCGCACGACCCCCGAGATGCTGATGTTCTGGAACGAGGTCCTGACCAGCTCGACGATGGGCCACACGACGACGGCGAGGATGAGCAGGACGACCGGGGCTATCCAGGGAAGCGGGCCGAGCCGGGCCAGCCCGCCGCGTGAGCGGGGGGCCGGCCTGGTCGACTGCCCGCCCCGCCCCCGGCTCCTGCTGGCCGGGGACGGCGGGGCCTTCAATGACACGGGGTCTCCTTGCGGTACGGAGGGGTCGAGTGGAGCGTTCCGCGGTCTACTTGGTGTTCGCCGCCGCTTCCTCCGCCTTCTTCTGCAGGTCCCCGAGGATCTTCTTCGGGTCCTCCTTGGCCGCCTTGCCGCCGGTCTTCTTCATCTCGGCGGAGACGATGTCCCAGGCGGGGTCGCCCAGCGGGTAGAACCTGGCGCCGTCCAGCTCGTCGAAGAAGGGCTGCAGGTCCTTGTGCTTGCCGTTCGACTGCATCGTCTCCAGCGCGTCCTTGGTGACCGGCATGAAGTTGTACATCTCGTCGAACTTGAGCATCTTCTTCGAGTACACGAAGTCGAGGAACTTCTTTATCTGCTCCTGCTTGCCGCCGTCCTTGAAGGCCATCATCCAGTCGGCGACGCCCAGGGTCGTCTTGAGCGGTCCGTCCTTGCCCGGGATGGTGGTCACCCCGTAGTCGACCTTGCCCGCCTTCGCCATCTGAACGAGGCTCGGGTGGCCGTTGAGCATGCCCGCCTTGCCCGCGGCGAAGTCGGCGAAGGCCGTCTTGCGGTCGGTGGAGGCCGGGTTGGAGTACGTCAGGCCCGGCTTGACCAGGTTGTCCTGGAGCCAGTTGAAGGTCTCGACGTTCTTCTTGCTGTCGAGGGTGTACTTGCCGCTGGAGTCGGTGTAGCCACCGCCGTTGCCCAGCTCCCAGATCAGCGTCTCGCCCTGCGCCTCCTCGGGGCCCAGCGGCAGCGCGTAGGGGGTGTCGGCGGCCTTCGACTTCTTGATCTTCTCGGCGGCCTCGGCCAGCTCGTCCCAGGTCTTCGGCGGGTTCTTGATGCCCGCCTTCTTGAAGACCTCCTTGTTGTAGAACAGCACACGGGTGGAGGAGACCCACGGGATGCCGTACTGGGTACCGTCCACCTCGCCGGCCTTGGCGAACGACGGGATGAGGTTCTTCTGCGTCTTGGGCGAGAGGACCTCGTCGGCCTTGTAGAGCAGGTCGTCGGCGACCTTGTCGGCGTAGCCGCCGGTCTGCAGCAGGTCCGGAACGTTGCCGCTCTGGATCATCGTCTTGACCTGCTTGTCGATGTCGTTCCAGTTGATGACCTGGACCTCGACCTTGATGTCCTTGTTCTGCTTCTCGAAGTCCTTGACGACCGAGTCCCAGTAGATCTTCGAGGCGTTGGACTTCTTGTCGCCGTAGTCGGCCGCCACCAGTTTGATGGTGTTCTTGTCCCCGGAGCTCCCACTGTCACCGCCGCAGGCGGTCACGCTCAGTGCCATGGCGAGCGCTGCGGCGCCGGCCGCCACTGCTCTTTTGTTCATGTTGCTCAACCCTTCGACATCGGTGTCGACTTGCTCGCAGGTGATGCGTCGCTCCGGGCGCCACCCGGTCCCCCACGCAACGCTCGGGCGAGGAGCCCCGACTGCCCGGCACGATGATCCCGCAGCAGTCACGGCGCAGACTATCCATGGCGGTTTCCGCCTCGACAGGTCTAGGCCACTTTCGTGGCCAACCTGAAATCACCGCTGTGGGCGGCCAGTTTGACCGGCGCGTTTCCCCCGGCTCCCGGGCCGCCCACCCGGTCCTCGACCGCCGTACGGCCTATTTGATCGCGCCCGCGGTCAGCCCCGCCTGCACCTGGCGCTGGAAGACCGCGTAGACGACGAGCACCGGCACCATGGCCAGGGTCAGTCCCGCGAACAGCGCGCCCCAGTCGCCCGCGTAGCCCTGGGAGACGGTCAGCGCCGCGAGCCCCTGGGGCAGCACGTAGTTGTTCTCGTCGTCGTTGTTGAGCAGCAGCGGCAGCAGGTACTGGTTCCACTGGCCGAGGAAGTTGAAGATGCCGATGCTGACCAGGCCCGGCTTGGCCATGGGGAGCATGACCTGGAAGAACGTCCGGGTGTGCGAGGCGCCGTCGATCATCGCCGCCTCCTGCACCCCGCTGGGCAGCGTCCGGAAGAACGAGGTGAGGAAGAAGGTGGTGAACGGCAGCGAATAGGCGATGTACGCGATGATCAGCCCCGGCCGGGTGTCCAGCAGGGACATGTTGTCCATGATCGTGAAGAGCGGGATCAGCGCCAGGATCACCGGGAACATCATCCCGCCCGCGAACAGCAGGAAGATGAACCGGTTTCCGGGGAAGGTGAAGCGGGCGATCACGTAGGCGGCCATCGAGCCGAGCAGCATCGTGCCCGTGAGCGAGCCGGCCAGAATGATGACCGAATTGAGCGCGTAGCGGCCCACCTTCGCCTCGGTCCAGGCGTTGGCGAAGTTCTCCCAGTGCAGCGAGGTGGGCAGGCCCATCGGATCGCCCAGGTAGTCCGCCGTCGGACGGAAGGCGGTCAGCGCCACCCAGACCAGCGGGCCCGCCGCCATGACGACCCACAGGATCAAAAAGCCGTGCGAGAAGGCGTTCAGGGTGCGGCTCTCGCCGCCCTTGAGGCCCCTGGCCCCCTTGCCGCCCCCTCCGCCGGCGGCGGGCGGGCGGGTGGTGCTCTGGGATACCGGGGCCGCGGCCGTCTCCTTGGCCACCCCCGCCGCGTCCGTGCTCATCGGTTCGGCACTCATCGCAACCCGCTTCTCAGTACTCGATCGTCTCACGGCGGCCGATCCTCATCACGATGAGCGTGAAAGCCATGCTCAGAACGAGGAGCACCACACCGATGGCCGTGGCGTAGCCGAACTGGCCCTCCCGGAAGCGCTCGTAGAGGTAGACCGGGGTCACCTTCAGCACGTGGGAAGGCACCATGATCAGGACGACCGCGAAGGCGTCCAGCGCCTGGATGCCCATGTAGATCCAGCCGGTGCGCACGGTGTCCCAGATCAGTGGCAGCGTCACCCGGAAGAACGTGGCGCCCCGGCCCGCGCCGTCCAGCAGCGCCGCCTCGTAGATGTCCTTGGGGATCGCGCCCATCGCGGCCGAGAAGAGCACGACGTAGAACCCGACGAAGCTCCACGCGATCACCGCCATGGTGGCGAGGAGAGCCAGCTTGTAGTCGCCGCCCAGCCAGCGCTGCTCGAGAGAGCCCAGGCCCACCTCGCCGAGCAGCCCGTTCAGCAGTCCGCTGCGGGAGCTGTAGACCTGCTGCCAGACCACCGCGATCAGCGCGATGGAGAGCACCTGCGGAAAGAAATAGACGATCTTGTAGAACGAGGAGCCCGCGACCCCGGAGACCGCCTCTCCCCTGCGGTGCCGGCCGCCCGCGGTGATCATGTAGGCGAAGAAGATGCCGAGCGCGAGCGTGATCAGCGGAACGATCACCAGCAGCAGCAGGCTGGTCCGGATCGACGACCAGAATTTCTCGTCGTTCCACATCTTCACGTAGTTGTCGAATCCGACGAAGTTCGCCGTGGCACCGCCCGCCCAGTCCGTGAAGGAGTAGAAGATCGCCTGGAAGAACGGGGAGATGACGAAGACCGCGTAGAAAGCCAGCGGCAGGATCAGAAATCCGACGATGAACCGGTACTTGTCCAGTGTCCGGTATCTGCGATCTTCACGGACCCTGGCCGGAGTGAAGCGGGGCGGCAGCAGGACCGCCACCACGAAGGCCAGCTTGTCGCCCGGCGGCAGTTTCCGCCACGGAACCATTCCCTGTGTCGCCGGCCCGCTTCCGGCCGGCCGTGTCCGAGTCTCCACGCCGCTCCGCTCTCCCCCACTCCCCGTTTCCGCCGCGCCGCCTCAGGCCTTCTTGATCTTGTGGACGTCCGGGTCCTTGGCCACCCGGTCGGCGGCCTTCTGCATGGTGTTCATCGCTTCCTTGACCGACGACTCACCATTCATGAAGGACCCGACGACGCTGTTGAACTCCTCGTTCCACAGCGCCGTGTACCACTCCTTGAAAAAGGCGATGACGATGTTGTCGCCGGCCGCCTTGATGGCCTTCTGGGAACTGGCGACACCCGGGGGCAGGTCCAGACCGTCGATGGCGCCCTTGACCACGGGCATGGAGGAGACTTCGCGGAAGAAGTTCTGCGCGGCCTTCTTGCTGTACATCATCCGCATCCACTCCAGGCCGCCCTGCTTGTTCCTGGCCTTCTCGGGGATGAGGAACGGCTCGCCTGGCGGCGCGTACAGGGTGCCGAACGGCATGGCGTCGCCCTTGTCGAGAGACGGGGTGGCGCCCACCCGCATCTCGAAGTCCTTCGGCGTGGTGGCCTTCGCCTCGTTCTCCACCCAGGAGCCGTCCGGGATGAAGACGGCCTTGCCCTTGGTCCACGCGGTCTGGGCCTCGATGTGCGCCTTCTCGCCGTCGAAGCCCTGCAGCACGTACTTCTTGGCCAGCAGCTCCTCGTAGGCTTCGAAGACGGCCTTCACCGCGTCGGACTTCCAGGCGTTCGGCTCCAGGTAGTCCATGGCCTCCAGCTGCTTGCGACCGCCGGCCTGGCCGAACATGGCGTACATGCTGAAGAACATGTAGCGGGGGTGTCCTGCCGGGTACGTCCAGCCGTGCACGCCCTTCTTCTTCGCCGTCTTGCAGACCGCCAGCATCTCGTCCCAGGTCTTGGGGTACTCGACCTCCAGCGTCTTACTGAGCATCGTGTCCGAGTACCAGATGCCGTAGACGGTCTGCGCGATGTTCAGCTGGTACACAGCGTCGCTGCCGAACTGTCCCATCTCCACGACGCCGGGCACGAAGGTGTCGCGGACCTTCACGTCCGGGTCGTCCCAGCTCGGCGCGTCCAGCAGGTCGGTCACGTCCGCGGCCTGCTTGTTCTGGACGAGGGAGAGGATGTTCATGTTGTCGGCGCCGGAATTGTTGATCACATCCGGCGGGTCGCCCTTCACGATACGCGGCTGCGTCTGAGTGGCGATCTTCACGGTCTGCTTCTGGTCGAGCTCCGCATCGGGGTACTTCTTCTCGTACATGTCGCTGACAAAGCGCGCGTACTTGTCCTTGTACCCGCCCTTGAATATGTAGACCTGGAGTGCGGCGTCCTTTTTGACCGCGAGCGGATTCTCGGCGCTCTTCTTACCCTTTTCCGCCTTTTCCTCATCGCCACCGCCGGTGGCGCAGGAGGTCAACGATCCGAGGGCGGGTACTGCGAGAAGGCCGGCCGCGGTGGCCCGCTTCATCACATCACGACGGTTGACGCTGGTGGTTCCCATGCTCAAGTCCTCGCCTTCTCCAGGACTCAGGCGGTGTACCGGTCTCCCGTCAACTCGCCACCGGCGAAGGGCCCGACACCGCGGGTGAAGTTCAAGCTGGTTGGTGCGGGTTGTGCGATGGTGCGCCAGTGATACGGCTTCCCGCGCGCGGGTACCGCTCAAGGTGCGGACAGGTATAGTCCACTCTTCGCCATCTGGGCAAGATCGAGAACAGACCGGCCCAGCATCTTTCCCGAGTTGAGACCTGTGCGGAATTCCCTTCCCGTTCCGGCTCCCCAACACCCTTGACACCAGCGGGCTCGCGTACATTACTGGTCGTCGAAAATCACAACTGACAACGTTGTCGGCCCGTTGAGAGGTCCGTGTGTCGCACAGCCCCCTGCTCCGACTCCGTATGCCGTCCGGGAACAGACCCGGACACCGACCGCCGCCCGAGGGGCGAGCGGGCCGCCGCAGACCCCCCGGCTTCCGTGCCGTGCCACGCGGGACGGCCGTACGGCGATCCGCGGTCGCGCTCGTCCTCGCCCTGGTCGCCACCTCCACGATCGAGGCCACCAGCGCCGTCGCCCGCCCCGACCCCGGCTCCGGAGCGCACCCCACACGGTTCGCCTCCTCCTTCGAGCCCGACACCCCCGCCCCCGACTGGAACTCCGCCGTCGAGACCGAACCCGACGGCACCCCGCGCGCCGACCACGTCACCCACGAAGGCGAGCCCGGGCTCGCCACCCGCACCGGCACGGGCCCCGAGGAGTCCCCCACCGCCAAGACGGGCGCGGGCTTCACCGGCACCCACGCGCTGCGCTTCGCCGGCGAGCACACCGGAGCGGGGCGCGGCCACGCCACCAACAAGGTCTTCGACGTCGACGTCACCGTCACCCGCGACACGGTGCTCTCCTACCGGCTGTTCCCCGAGATGCCCGAGGGCGACCGCAGTTACGCCGCGACGCACGTGGCCGTCGACCTCGCCTTCACCGACGGCACCTACCTGAGCGAACTGCGCGCCGCCGACCAGCACGGCAACCGGCTGACCCCGGCCGCCCAGGGCGCCTCCAAGACGCTCTACGTCAACCAGTGGAACAACACCGAGGCCCGCATCGGCCGCGTCGCCGAGGGCAAGACCGTCGACCGGGTACTGCTCGGCTACGACGCGTCCACCGGCCCCCGGGACGGCACACGGCCCTTCAGCGGCTGGCTGGACGACGTGCGGATCGCCCCGCGCAAGTCGGCGGCAGCCGCCCGGCCTTCGGACCACCTCTCCGACCACGTCACCACCACCCGCGGCACCAACTCCAGCGGCTCGTTCTCGCGCGGCAACAACTTCCCCGCCACCGCCGTCCCGCACGGATTCAACTTCTGGACGCCGGTGACCGACGCGGGCGCCAAGGACTGGCTGTACACGTACGCGCAGCAGAACAACGCCGACAACCTGCCCTCGCTCCAGGCCTTCAGTGCCAGCCACGAGCCCAGCCCGTGGATGGGCGACCGGCAGACCTTCCAGGTGATGCCCTCGACCGCGAAGGGCACCCCCGACGCGGACCGCACCGCACGCGCCCTGCCGTTCCGGCACGCCAACGAGACGGCACGGCCGCACTACTACGGCGTCACCTTCGAGAACAAGCTGCGCGCCGAGATCACCCCCACCGACCACGCGGCCATGATGCGCTTCACCTTCCCGAAGCGGGACGCCAGCCTGATCTTCGACAACGTCGACGAGAACGCCGGGCTCACCCTCGACACCGAACGCGGGGTCGTCAGCGGCTGGTCCGACGTCAAGAGCGGACTGTCCACGGGCGCGACGCGGATGTTCGTCTACGCCACGTTCGACGCGCCCGTCACCGGCGGCGGCGAACTGAGCGGCGGCGGCAGCAAGGACGCGGCGGGCTACCTGCGCTTCGCGCCGGGCAGCGACCGCACCGTGACGATGCGCATAGCCACCTCGCTGATCAGCGTCGAGCAGGCCAAGGCCAACCTGCGCAGCGAGGCCCCGCGTTCGCGCTCCTTCGAGCAGGTCCGGGACCGGGCGCAGAAGAAATGGGACGACCTGCTGGACGTCATCGAGGTCGAGGGCGCCACCCCCGACCAGCTCACCACCCTCTACTCCAACCTCTACCGGCTCTACCTCTACCCCAACGCCGGCCACGAGAAGGTCGGCTCCAAGGTCAGATACGCCAGCCCCTTCTCCCCCGCCGAGAAGCCGGACACCCCGACCGAGACCGGCTCGAAGATCGTCGACGGCGAGGTCTACGTCAACAACGGCTTCTGGGACACCTACCGCACCACCTGGCCCGCCTACTCCTTCCTCACCCCGAAACAGGCGGGCAAGATGGTGGACGGGTTCGTGCAGCAGTACAAGGACGGCGGCTGGGTCTCCCGCTGGTCCTCACCCGGCTACGCCGACCTGATGACCGGCACGTCCTCCGACGTCGCCTTCGCCGACGCGTACCTCAAAGGCGTCGACTTCGACGCGAAGGCCGCCTACGAGGCGGCCCTCAAGAACGCCACGGTCGCCCCACCCGACCCCGGCGTGGGCCGCAAGGGCATGAACACCTCCCCCTTCCTCGGCTACACCAGCACCGACACCAAGGAAGGCATGTCCTGGGCGCTGGAGGGCTACCTCAACGACTTCGGCATCGCCCAGATGGGCAAGGCCCTGTACAAGAAGACCGGCGAGAAGCGGTACAAGGAGGAGTCCACCTACTTCTCCCAGCGCGCCCGCAACTACGTCCACCTCTTCGACGACAAGATCGACTTCTTCCAGGGCCGGAACGCCGACGGCACCCGGCGGCTGTCCCCCGACGCGTACGACCCGCGCGTGTGGGGCCACGACTACACCGAGACCAACGGCTGGAACTTCGCCTTCACCGCGCCCCAGGACACCCGCGGTCTCGCCAACCTCTACGGCGGGCGCAGCGGCCTCGCCAAGAAGCTGGACACCTACTTCTCGACCCCGGAGACGGGCGAGGAGAAGTACGCCGGCAGCTACCCCGGTGTGATCCACGAGATGACCGAGGCCCGCGACGTACGCATGGGCATGTACGGGCACTCCAACCAGCCCGCGCACCACATCGCCTACCTGTACGACGCGGCAGGACAGCCCTGGAAGACCCAGGAGAAGGTCCGCGAGGTCCTCTCGCGGCTCTACGTCGGCAGCGAGATCGGCCAGGGCTACCCGGGCGACGAGGACAACGGTGAGATGTCCGCCTGGTACGTCTTCAGCGCGCTGGGCTTCTACCCGCTGGTGATGGGCTCCCCCGAGTACGCCGTCGGCTCACCCCTGTTCACCAAGGCGACCGTGCACCTGGAGAACGGCCGGGACCTGGTCGTCAAGGCGCCGAAGAACAGCGCGAAGAACGTCTACGTGCAGGGCCTGAAGGTCAACGGCAAGAAGTGGCGCTCCACGGCGCTGCCGCACAAGCTCCTGGCCAAGGGCGGCACGCTGGAGTTCGACATGGGCCCCAAGCCCTCGAAGTGGGGCGCGGGACCCGGCCAGGCGCCGACCTCCCTCACCAAGGGCGGCAAGGTGCCCTCGCCGCAGGGCGATGTGAGCGAGCCCGGGGACTCCCCGCTGACCGACGACACCTCCGACACGGCCGCCGAGGTCGGCGACGCGCCGGTCACCGTCGAGCGGGGCTCCCGCGTCACGTCGTACACCCTCACCTCCGACGACCACGCCGACGCACCGGCCGGCTGGAAACTGGAGGGCTCCCGCAACGGGGGCAAGACCTGGCACACGGTGGACCGGCGCGCGGGCGAGACCTTCCGCTGGGACAAGCAGACCCGCGTCTTCTCCCTCCGCCACGCCGGCCACTGGACGAGCTACCGCCTGGTGCCGGCCGAGCCGGGCGCACGCCTCGCGGAGATCGAACTGCTCGGCCACTGAGCGCGCTTACCCGCACCACCGACGGGCCGCACCCTCGCGGGTGCGGCCCGTCGGCCTTCCCCCCCCCCCCCCCCCCCCCCCCCCCCCCCCCCCCCCCCCCCCCCCCCCCCCCCCCCCCCCCCCCCCCCCCCCCCCCCCCCCCCCCCCCCCCCGGCCTTCCCCACCCCACCCG
>NZ_JASKYT010000009.1:0-49848 GCF_041028275.1 Streptomyces sp. PU-14G | reverse complement strand
CGCCCGCCCCGCCCCGCGCGGCCACCGCCCCGCCACCGGCTCCTACGGCGGCTGGCTGCTCATGGACAAGCTCACCGCGGCGGTCGGCGAGGCGGGCGCCGTCACCCGCGCCGACACAGCGGCCACCGCGCTGGTCGTGGACGGCGCCGGGCGGGTGGCAGGGGTGATTGCCAGGCAGCACGGCGAGGAGCTGGCCTTCCGCGCCCGCAGGGCCGTCGTGCTGACTACCGGGGGCTTCGCCGACAACGAGGAGATGCTGGCCGACCACGCGCCCTCCCTCCTCGGACTGGGCAGGGTCAGCGACGGCCTGGACGACGGCAGCGGCATCCGGATGGCCTCCGCGATCGGCGCTGCCACCCGGCGGATGGCGGTCACCGAGATCGCGATGACCGCGCTGCCCGCCATGGCCGCGCGCGGCATGCTGGTCAACGCGCACGGGCAGCGCTTCGTCAACGAGGACGTCTATCCAGGACTGTTCAGCATCGCCGCACACCGGACGCAGCCCGGCCCTTACTGGGTGATCGTCGACGAGGAGGGCTACGAGGCCGTTCCCGAGGCGGAACGCTGGGGCGTGGTCCCGCGGTTCGTCGAAGAGGACCTGGCGGCGCTGGAGGACGACCTCGGCATGCCCGCGGGCGCCCTGGAGTCGTCCGTCGGCACGTACAACACGTACGCCGAGCAGGGAGCGGACCCGTACTTCCACAAGGACCCCGCGTGGCTGCGCCCCCTCAAGCCGCCCTTCGCGGCGCTCGATCCCCGGCGCGGCTTCACCACCGGGGACCGGGACAGCGCGGGGGCCGGTCCCGGAGCCGCCGGCTTCACCCTGGGAGGGCTGCGCACCACCGTCGAGGGCGCGGTGCTGGACGTGGCCGGATCGCCGGTTCCTGGGCTGTACGCGGCGGGCCGGGCGAGTTCCGGCATCCACGGGGAGGGCTACGTCAGCGGCACGTCGCTGGGCGACGGCACCTTCTTCGGGCGGAAGGCGGGCAAGGCGGCGGCGGGCAGCGCGCCGGGCTGACCAGAGGCGCGGAGGACGCGGAGGACGCGGAGGGCGCGGTGCGGCGCGCGGCCGGGCGCGGGAGAGCAGCAGCCCGAGCGCGGGGGAGCAGCCCGAGCGCGGGGGAGCAACCCGAGCACGGGGGAGCAGCCCGAGTGGGGGCTTCCGATGAGTGGGACGCGGCCCGCCCCGGGCTTCGGCGGCGCATAGCGTCGGCCGCCCTGCCCCAGGCCTCCTACCGAAGGACCGTGATGAACCGTTTCGCGGGTGTCGGCGTCCTGCTCACCGGTGCCGGGTCCGGCATCGGCCGTGCCACCGCGCTGCGTCTGGTGGAGGAGGGCGCCGCCGTCTTCGGGGTCGACCTGTCCCCGAGCGGCCTCGCCGGGACCGCGGCGGCGGCGACGGGTCCCGGCCGGGTCGTGACGCACGTCGCCGATGTGAGCGAAGAGAGTGCGGTGGTGGAAGCCGTCGCGGCAGCCGCCCGCCAACTCGGCGGTATCGACGTCCTGATCAATGTCGCGGGCCTGCACAAGACGACCCCCGTCGACACGCTGACGGTGGCCGACATGCAGCGGCTGTTCTCCGTCAACGCGGTGGGAACCGCGCTCTTCTGCCGCGAGGCGCTGCGCCATCTGCCCGACGAGCGGGGCGTCATCGTCAACGTGGCCTCGTCCGCGGCCACCCACGGAAACCCGTACATGAGCGCCTACTCCGCCTCCAAGGGCGCGGTGCTGGCGTTCTCCCTGTGTCTGGCGTCCGAGGTGGCGCCCCGGGGCATCCGGGTCGTGCCCGTCTCGCCCGGCACGGTCGCCACACCACTGACGGCCGGGGGCGACGTGCTGCCCGCAGCGCTGGACACCGGCTACTACCAGCGGATCAGGTCCCTGTTCGGTGCGGCGGACCCGGAGCAGATCGCCGGGGTCATCGCCTTCGCGGCCTCCGGGGACGGCAGCTATCTCACCGGCGCCGAGATCCGGGCCGACGGGGGCTCGCACACCTGACCTGGCCCGCGGCACGGGCGGGACCGGCCGACCACACTTGAGGAGACCACACGCATGACACGTCGTATCGCCGTCAGCGGGGCGGCATCAGGCATCGGCAAGTCACTCGCGGGGCTGTTGCGGGCCCACGGTGACGACGTCGTGGGGATCGACCTCAAGGACGCCGAGGTCTGTGCCGACCTCGGCACCGCCGCCGGGCGCTCCGAGGCCGTCGACGGGGTGCTGGCACGCACCGGGGGAGCGCTGGACGCGGTGGTGGCCTGCGCGGGCATCTCGGCCGCGCGTCCGGCCACCGTCGCGGTGAACTTCTTCGGCGTCACCGAGCTCCTGGCGGGCCTGCGTCCCGCACTGGCCACCTCCACAACCCCGCGGGCGGCCTTCGTCGGTTCCATCGCGGGGACGCGGGCGACCGTGCCGGAGGTGGTCGACGCCTGCCTCTCGGGAAGGGAGACGGCGGCGCTCGGGGCGGCGGACGCGGCTGCCGCACGAGGCGAGGGCAACAAGATCTATCCCTCGTCCAAGGCCGCACTGGCCCGCTGGATGCGCGGTGTCTGCCTCACCGGCGACTGGGCGGCGGCGGGGATTCCGCTGAACGCGGTCGCACCCGGGGTGGTGCTCACTCCGATGCACGCGGCCCACGCGATGACCGAGGAGCAGCGCGAGAACGTCGACAAGGCGGTCCCGATGCCGCTGGGCGGATACGCCGAGCCCGAGGTGATCGCGCACGCCCTGCGGTGGCTGGTCGGCGTGGAGAACACCCACATGACCGGCCAGGTGATGTACGTGGACGGAGGCGCGGAGGCGGCCCTCCGGGGCCGGGAGAGATTCTGAGGCGCGGGCCTCCCGGGCGCGGCGCCGGCGCCGCGCCCGGGAGGGTGCGGGGCGTCCCCGGCAGGTGCCGGCGGCCACTCAGTGGGACTGGCGTTGCCGAAAAGGAGAACGAATTCTAGTTCTTGGGGGAACGCACTCACCCGGCCCCCGCGGGCCGCCTCACACGTTACGGAGAACCATGGCCGAGGCCGTCATAGTCGAAGCCGCGCGCACCCCGGTCGGCCGGCGCCGCGGTGTCCTGTCGGGACTGCATCCGGCCGAACTGCTGGGCCTGACACAGCAGAAGCTGCTGGAGCGCGCCGGCGTGGCCCCGCAGGAGGTCGAGCAGGTCGTCGGAGGCTGCGTCACCCAGGCCGGTGAACAGTCCAACAACGTCACCCGCACCGCCTGGCTGCACACCGGTCTTCCCCACACCACCGCCTGCACCACGATCGACTGCGCCTGCGGCTCCTCGCAGCAGGCGGTCCACCTGGTCGCCGGACTCATCGCGTCGGGCGCGATCGAGGTGGGGGTCGGCTGCGGCGTCGAGTCGATGAGCCGGGTCTTCCTCGGACAGGCGCAGACGCCCGACACCGGCGTCCCCGTGCCGGACAGCTGGTCGCTGGACATGCCCGACCAGTTCACCGCCGCCGAACGGATCGCCCGAAAGCGCGGCATCACCCGCGCCGACGCCGACGCCCTCGGGCTGGCCTCCCAGTACAGGGCCGCCCGCGCCTGGCAGGAGAAACGCTTCGACGGCCAGATCGTCGACGTCCAGGCCCCCGTGGCGGGCACCGAGGGCCCCACGGGCGAGACGGCCGTCGTCTCCCGCGACCAGGGGTTGCGCGAGACCACCGCCGACGCACTCGCCGCGCTGAAGCCCGTGGTCCCCGACGGCATCCACACCGCGGGCAACTCCTCGCAGATCAGCGACGGAGCGGCCGCGGTACTCCTGACGAGCCGTCAGGGAGCCGCCCGGCTGGGGCTGCGGCCCCGCGCCCGCATCGTCGCCTCCGGCATGGTCGGCGCCGATCCCTACTACCACCTCGACGGCCCGGTCGAGGCGACCGCACACGTCCTGCGCAAGGCCGCGATGACGCTGGACGACATCGACCTCGTCGAGATCAACGAGGCGTTCGCCTCCGTGGTGCTGTCCTGGGCCATGGTCCACGGGGCCGACATGGACAAGGTGAACATCAACGGCGGCGCGATCGCCCTCGGCCACGCGGTGGGCTCGACCGGCGCCCGGCTGCTCACCCAGGCGCTCCACGAGATGGAGCGCGGCGACAAGTCGACCGCGCTGGTCACCATGTGCGCCGGCGGAGCGCACTCGACGGCGACGATCATCGAACGGATCTGAGACCCATGACCATCGGACTGACCGAAGAACACCGCGACCTGCGCGACTCCGTCCGCGCTTTCACCACCCGGCACGTCACTCAGGACGTCGTCCGCAAGGCCGTGGACGCCGCACACGAGACGCTTCCCCCCTACTGGCAGGGCCTCGCCGGCCAGGGCCTGCTCGGCCTGCACCTGCCCGAGGACGCCGGTGGCTCGGGTTACGGCCTCACCGAACTCGCCGTCGCCGTCGAGGAACTCGGCCGTGCCGTGGCCCCGGGCCCCTTCCTGCCCACCGCACTCGCCTCGGCGGTGCTGCACCGCGCCGGCCACACCGCCCACCTGCCGGGGCTGGCCGACGGCACCACCACGGGCGCCGTGGGACTGCGGCCCGGCACCCTGACGCTGACCCGCTCGCCGGACGGGCAGGCGTCCGTCTCGGGCGATTCTGACCTGGTCATCGGCGGCCATGTTGCCGACGTGTTCGTCCTGGCGGCCCAGGACGGCGACACCACCGCGTGGGTGCTGCTGCCGCGGGACCGGGTGGAGACCACGGACCACCGCAGCCACGACCTGACCCGCCGCTCGTCCCGGATCCACGCGCGGAACGCGGCGGTACCGGCCGAAGACGTCCTCTCCCTCGACCCCGCGTTGCCGCTCGACCTGGCCGCGGTCCTCTTCGCCGCCGAGGCCTCCGGCATCGCCGACCGTGCCGTGACCACCGCGGCCGAACACGCCCGCGTGAGGGAACAGTTCGGGCGGCCCATCGGCCAGTTCCAGGGCGTCAAACACCGCTGCGCCCGGATGCTCGCCGACGCCGAGCAGGCGCGGGCCTGCGCGTGGGACGCCGCACGCTCGGGTGACCCGGGCGCCGTCGATGACCCCCGCGAGGCCTCGCTCGCCGCCGCGGTCGCCGGCGCCACCAGCGTGGCCGCGGCCTTCGCCACCACCAAGGACTGCATCCAGGTCCTCGGAGGCATCGGCTTCACCTGGGAGCACGACGCGCACCTGTACCTGCGCAGGGCCCAGACCCTGCGCCTCGCCCTCGGTCCCACCGCGCGGTGGCGCCGCCGCGTTACCCGGCTCACTCTGGACGGCGTCCGCCGCCGCCTCGGCGTCGAACTGCCGCCCGAGGCGGAGACCGTCCGTGCCGGCGTCCGCGCCGAACTGGGCGCGGCCCGTGCGCTGGAGGGCAGGGAACGTCTCACTTACCTCGCCGACCACGGCTACACCGCGCCGCACCTGCCGGCGCCGTGGGGCAAGGGGGCCGACGCCGTCACCCAACTGGTCATCGGCGAGGAGATGCGGGCAGCCGGACTGACCGCCGTCGACATGATCATCGGCGGCTGGGTGGTGCCCACCCTCGTCGCACACGGTGACGCCGCACAGCGGGAGAAGTTCCTGCGCCCCACCCTGCGCGGCGACCTCACCTGGTGCCAGCTGTTCAGCGAGCCGGGCGCCGGCTCCGACCTGGCGGGGCTGAGCACCCGTGCGGTGAAGACCGACGGCGGCTGGCGGATCACAGGCCAGAAGGTGTGGACCTCCATGGCCCGCGACGCCCACTGGGGCATCCTGCTCGCCCGCACCGACGCCGAAGCCCCCAAACACAGGGGCCTGTCGTACTTCCTGCTCGACATGGCCTCACCCGGCATCGACATCCGTCCGCTGCGGCAGATCACCGGCGAGGCCGAGTTCAACGAGGTCTTCCTCGACGACGTGTTCGTCCCCGACGCGATGCTCGTCGCCGAACCGGGCGACGGCTGGAAGCTCGCGCGCACCACGCTGGCCAACGAACGCGTCGCCCTCTCCCACGACTCCTCCCTCGGCTCGGGCGGCGAAGCCCTGCTGGAGCGGGCCGCCGACCGACCGCACGAGATGGACGACGAACGCCTCACGACGCTCGGCGGCATCCTGTGCGACGCCCAGGCCGGCAGCCTGCTGGGCCTGCGCACGACGCTGCGCTCGGTCGCCGGGGCGCAGCCGGGCGCCGAGGCCAGCATCGCCAAGCTCCTCGGCGTCGAGCACCTGCAACAGGTGTGGGAGACCGCCATGGACTGGACGGGCAGCGCCGCGCTGACCGGCGAGGGCCCCCGTCAGGACGCCACCTGGATGTTCCTCAACTCCCGCTGCATGTCGATCGCGGGCGGTACCACCGAGGTGCAGCTGAACATCATCGCGGAGCGCCTGCTCGGGTTGGAGCGCGATCCCGAGCCCGCCCCCGCACGTGCGTGAGAAGAAAGGCCGACCATGCCCATCGACCGGGACAAGGCGCTGAACGCGCCTCCCTCCGTACGCGAGATCAGCTGGACCACCCGTGACGTCCTCCTCTACCACCTCAGCCTCGGCGCCGGCGCGGACCCGACAGCCGGCCCGCAGCCGCACCTGACCTACGAGCGCGGGCTCGCGGTGCTGCCCACCTTCGCGATGGTCGCCGGCACCGGGGTGTCGTCCGGTGAACTGCCGGCCGCGTCCTTGGACATGCCGGGAGCGGACCTCGACCTTCGCGCGATCCTCCACGCGGGACAGGGACTCGCGGTGCACCGGCCGCTCCCGGCAGCCGGTTCGGCCACGGTCAGCTCCCGCGTCGTCGAGGTGTGGGACAAGGGCAAGGCCGCGCTCCTCGTGCGGGAGTCGACCGCCTCCGACCCGCGGGGCGTACCGCTGTGGACGGAAACCATGCGCATCTGGGCACGAGGAGAGGGCGGCTTCTCGGGGGAGCCGGGGCCCGAGGAGACCTGGTCGGTCCCCGACCGCGGGGCCGACCTCGTGGTGGACACGCCGACCGTGCCGCAGCAAGCGCTCCTCTACCGGCTCAACGGCGACCTCAACCCGCTGCACGCCGACCCGGAGGTCGCCCGCGCGGCCGGCTTCGACCGGCCGATCCTGCACGGCCTCGCCTCGTACGGGCTGGCCTGCAAAGCGCTGGTCGACGGCGTGCTCGGCGGGGACGTGACGCGGCTGGCGTCGCTGTCCGTCCGGTTCGCCGGCGTCCTGTTCCCCGGAGAGACGATCCGCACGGCGGTGTGGCGGGACGCGGACAGGCTGCTGCTGCGCTCCACCTGCCCCGAACGCGACGAGGCGCCCGTGCTCACGCACGCCACCGCGGTGGTGCGCGCGTGAGCCCCGCACGACACGAAGAGCCCACCGGCACGAGGAGCACCCCCGGCATGACACGCCCCACTCAACTGGTCTCCGAGCCCCACGAGGACGGGGTCGACGCGGCGGTCGCCGCCGCCCGCCGGGTCGTCGACGCGCTGCTTCGGGCAGGCGACCTGACGGACGCCGACATGGCGGGCGTGGCCAAGCAACTGCACGCGGTCGCCGACGGCCTGCAGGACCACGCACCGGCGCGCGAGGAACGCATGGTCGACATGTGGCGCGGTGACGGCATCACCCGGCACGACCCGGTGACCGGGCCCGAGAACGCGCTCGCACCGCCGCTGCACCTGACCGGCAACGACGACGGCTCCGTGGCGGGAACCCTCACTCTCGGCCTGCCCTACCAGGGGCCGCCAGGATGCGTGCACGGCGGCGTCTCCGCGCTGCTGCTCGACCACACACTCGGAGTCGCCAACCACTGGGCGGGACTGGTCGGGATGACCGCGGAGCTCACCGTGCGCTACCACCGGCCCGCCCCGCTGTTCGAGCCGCTGACCGTCTCGGGGCGGCAGCTGACCGTGGACGGCAGGAAGATCCGCACCGTCGGTGCCATTGCGGCAGGCGGCCGGGAGTGCGTGACGACCGAGGGCCTGTTCATCGCCACACAGGTGCCGCGCCCACGCTGAACGGAACGGTTCCACGACGGCAGCGCCCCGCCCGGAACCCCCGGGCGGGGCGCTGCCGAACCGGCCGGCGCGGGATGGCGGCGGAAGCCGTCACAACGGCGGGATGAGGTGCCGGGCGACCTTCCCCGTGGCGTTGCGCGGCAGGCTCTCCTCGGTGATCCGCCAGCGGGCCGGCACCTTGTAGTAGGCGAGCCGCTCCCGGGCGAACGCGACGAGGCCGTCGGTCGTCACGCCGGCGCTCCCGTCGGCCACGACCACGGCACCCACCTCCTGGCCGAGGTCCGGATGCGCCACGCCCAGCGCCACGCATTCGCGCACCCCGTCGTACTCGGCCAGCACCCCCTCGATCTCCGCGGGGTAGACGTTCTCCCCACCGCGCACGATCAGGTCGGAGCGGCGGCTGGTGAGCCGCATCCGGCCCCCTTCCAGCACGCCGATGTCGCCGGTGTGCAGCCAGCGGTCCGCGCGGATCGCCTGCGCGGTGGCCTCGGGGTCCTCCCAGTAGCCGAGCATGTTGAACGGACTGCGCAGGCAGATCTCCCCTTCCTCGCCTTCGGGCAGCGGACGCCCGTCCGGGTCGCGGATCTCCAGTCGCACCGTGATGTTGGGACGGCCCAGCGTCCCGGGCGACTCGGCGAGGTCGGCCGCGGTGGCCAGGGTCGCGCCGGTGGCGGACTCGGTGAGCCCGTAGCTGTTGGCGAGCGACCGGCGCGCGACGGGGAGGGCCCGGCGCAGCCGTTCGTGGAAAGCGGGGGAGGACGGTGCGGAGGCGAGAGCGAACGCCGACAGCGACGACAGGTCGTAGCGTTCCAGGTTGCCGTGCTCGATCAGGCGGTGCGCCATGGTCGGCACGGCCCCCCAGTTGGTGACCCGCTCGCGCTCGATGAGGCGCAGCACCCGGTCCACCTCGAACCTCCCCTGGTGCATGACGACGGTGCCGCCGATGGCGAGTTGGGGAACGGCCAGATTGTGCAGCGTCGCGATGTGGAAGAGCGGCAGTGCCAGCAGGTGGCGCCGGACCGCCGGGCTCCCCGGATCGCCGAGCCCGGCGGCCACGGCTTCGTTGAGGCGGTGGAAGTCGATCACGGCGAGCAGGTTGCGGTGCGTGTGCACGGCGCCCTTGGGGCGGCCCGAGGTGCCGCTGGTGTAGATGACGACGGCAGGGTCGTCCTCGTCGATCCGAGGGGCGGGCAGGGGCGCGTCCGGGTACGCGTGCGACAGCCGTTCGACGTCGTCCGCGAGAGTCAGCAGGCGTACGCGGGAGTCGTCCACCAGCGGGGCCCGACGATCGTCCGCCACGACGATCGTCGGCCGCGTGTGGCCGATCGCGTAGGCGACCTCGCGAGCCGACCACCACGAGTTGTAGCCGACCGCTATCGCCCCGAGCGAGACCGTCGCCCAGAACGCCGTGATCCAGCCCGGCGCGTTCGCGGCCAGGATCGCGACCCGGTCCCCCGGGCGTACCCCGTACTCGTCGTGGAAGGCCTGCGCCAGGGACGCGACCCGGCGGGCGTGTTCGGTGAAGGAGACGCGCGTCTCCTCGGTGACGAGGTAGTCGCGGTCACCGTGCCGCACCGAGTCGGCCACCACCTGGGCCAGCGACCTGCCCCGGTGAGCGAACACCCGCATGCTGGAGCCGAGCACGTCCTCCTCGACCAGTTCGAACGCGCCCCCGGGCCCGGTCAGCCGCCGCAGGATGTCCGCGGCCGATTTCTGCTGCTCCGTTGCCGCGTTCATAGGCCTCCCTCTCGCCGGGGGTGGGTGGTGTGCGCGTCATTTTTCTCGCCGCGTCCGCGGGAACCAGCCGGTTCCCGGTGACCGGGACCCGGGATGGCCGGTGCCCCGCTCCCCACCGCTGAGTGGGACTCGGCCACAGGCCGGGCGCGGACCCGCCGAAGACTTGACGGGGGCGAGGCGTTCGGCCGCCATCCCGGGCGCCTCCCCTGGCCAAGGACAGTGCCCACGGACGACGGAAGAGGGAACGCGATGGGACAGCTGAAGGGCAAGGTCGCGATCGTCACCGGTGCGGGATCGGGTGTCGGGCAGGGCATCGCTCTCGCGCTCGCCGGCGAGGGAGCGTCGGTCGCCGTCCTCGGGCGTACCCCCGAGAAGCTGGCGGCGACGTGCGGGCTGGTAGCGGAGCGCGGGGGCAGGGCGGAGGCCCTGGCCTGCGACGTGGCGGACACCGAGCGCGTACCGGGCGTGGTGGAGGAGGTCGCCGGCCGCTTCGGCGGCGTCGACATCCTCGTCAACAACGCCTACAGCGGGGCCTACGGGCCCCTGCTGGCGATGAGCGGCGCCGACTTCCGGCGCGGTTTCGACAGCGGACCGTTCGCCGCCTTCGCGTTCATGAAGGCCTGCCACCCCCACATGAGGCGGCGCGGCGGTGGCGTCGTCGTCAACCTGGTCAGCTCGGCCATGGTCCGCTGGGACCTGCGCACCTACGGCGCGTACGCGGCGGCCAAGACCGCGATCCGCTCCCTGACCCGCACGGCGGCAGGCGAGTGGGGCCCCGACGGCATCCGCGTCAACGCGATCGCGCCGCACGCCACCTCGCCCGGCTACCTCAGGTGGGAGGCCGCCAACCCCCAGGAGGCGGAGGAGTTCCGTGCCTCCATACCGCTGCGCCGCGTCGGTGACTGCGAGGAGGACATCGGACGCGCCGTCGTGATGCTCTGCGGCCCCGACGCCCGTTACCTCACCGGAGCGACGGTGCCGCTGGACGGCGGGCAGGCCAACTTCGACTGACGGCCGACGGGCGGCCCGCGGGAAACGGCCGGGAAACGGCCGTTCGGCCGCTCCCGGTCAGCGGGACCGCACCGGCCCTCGGCGGCGCGGGTGCCTAACGTCCCGATCGCCACCTGGACCGGTGTGCAAACGGAGGTTTCCCTTGAACCAGACAGCGCACCAGGCGCCCGGGAATCCGGACGTGCTGGCTCCCGCGAAGCTCGGCCCCGTCTCGCTGCGCAACCGCACGATCAAGGCGGCCACGTACGAGGGCCTGAGCCACGAAGGACTGGTCACCCAGGAGCTGATCGACTTCCACGTGCGGCACGCGGCCGGCGGGGTCGGCATGACCACCGTCGCCTACTGCGCGGTGGCTGTCGAGGGAAGGACCGGAGCGCACCAGATCCTGTGGCGGCCCGCTGCCCTTCCCGGACTGCGCAAGCTGACCGAGGCCGTGCATGCCGAAGGCGCGGCCGTCTCCGCGCAGATCGGCCACGCCGGTCCCGTGGCCAACCCGAAGTCCAACGGTGCCCCGGCCCTCTCGCCCAGCCGGCACTTCCACAAGACGACGCTGAGCTTCGCGCGGGAGGCCACCCGCGCCGACCTGCAACGCATCGTGCGCAACCACGCGGAGGCCGCCACCATGGCCGTCGAGGCCGGGTTCGACGCCGTGGAGATCCACCTGGGCCACAACTACCTGGCCAGCTCGTTCCTGAGCCCCCGTATCAACCACCGCAAGGACGAGTACGGGGGCAGCCTGGACAACCGCGCCCGCTTCCCGCGCGAGATCGCCCGCGCGGTGCGCGCCGCCGTCGGCAAGCGGATCGCCGTCATCGCCAAGCTGAACATGGACGACGGCGTGCCAGGCGGATTCTGGCTGGACGAGGCGATCCCCGTCGCCCGACGGCTGGAGAGCGACGGCTCGCTGGACGCGCTGGAGCTGACCGTCGGCAGCTCCCTGCTCAACCCCATGTACCTGTTCCGGGGAGACGCGCCGCTGCGCGAGTTCGCCCAGGTCATGCCCCAGCCCGTCAAGACGGGCGTCAAACTCGTCGGCAGCCGGGTACTGCACAGCTACCCGTACGAGGACGCCTACCTGCTGGAGCAGGCCCGGCAGGTGCGCGCCGCGGTCGAGATGCCGCTGATCCTGCTCGGCGGCGTCACGAACCGGCGGACCATGGACCTGGCGATGCGCGAGGGCTTCCAGTTCGTGGCCATGGGACGCGCGCTGCTGCGCGAACCCGATCTGGTCAACCGCATCCGGGAAGACGCCGCGACACCGTCACTGTGCATCCACTGCAACAAGTGCATGGTCACCTTCCACGGCGGTATCCGCTGCGTCCTGGTGGACGACTCCGGCGGCCGGGCCGCGGGCGGCACGACCCCGATCACCGGGTGAGGGGGCCGACAGTGCCACACGAGACCATCGCCGACCTCCTCCTCGCCCGCGCCGGCGACCGGCATCCGGGGCTGCTGACCCGCGAGCGGAACTTCACCTGGGACGAGGTGGTCGCCCAGAGCGCGGCGCGCGCCGCGCTGGCCAGGTCGCTGCGCACCGAAGGGCCCTTCCACATCGGGGTGCTGCTGGAGAACGTGCCCGAGTACGTCTTCTGGCTCGGTGGCGCGGCCCTCAGCGGGGCGACCGTCGTCGGCATCAACCCGACCCGGCGCGGCGCGTACCTGGAGCAGGAGGTGCGGCACACCGACTGCCAGCTCCTCGTCACCGACCTGGCCGGGCTCGCACTCCTCGACGGGCTGGACATCGGCGTGGCACCGGACCGGTTCCTGGTCGTGGACGAGCCGGAGTACGCCGCCCGGCTGGCCGCGCACGCGCAGGCACCCGGGGGCGCACCCGCCCGCGATCCGGCCGTCACCCCCGACACGCGGATGCTGCTGCTGTTCACCTCGGGTACGACCGGTGCCTCCAAGGCGGCGATCTGCTCGCACGGCAGGCTGGCCGCGCTCGGCCACAGCAACGCGGCCAAGTACCACGTCGGCCGTGACGACGTGTGTTACTGCCCGATGCCGCTGTTCCACGGCAACGCGCTGATGGCCCTGTGGGCGCCCGCACTCGCCGCAGGCGCCACCCTCGCCCTCCCGCCGAAGTTCTCTGCGTCCCATTTCCTCGCCGACGTGCGGTTCTTCGGCGCCACCTTCTTCACCTACGTGGGGAAGGCGATCGCCTACGTCCTCGCGCAGCCCGAGGAGGAGACGGACGGCGACAACCCGTTGACGCACGCCTTCGGCACGGAGGCCTCACCCGAGGACAGGGCGGCCTTCCTGCGCCGTTTCGGCTGCCGGCTCATCGAGGGCTACGGCTCCAGCGAGGGCGGCGGCCTGCTCAAACGGGTGTCCGGCGGGCCTGCGGGCACGCTCGGTGTGCCGGCGCGCCCGAGCGTGCGGATCGTCCACCCCACCACGCGCGAGACCTGTCCGCCCGCCGAACTGGACGAGCACGGAAGGGTGACGAATCCGGAAGCGGCCATCGGGGAGATCGTCGACACCGAGGGCGCCGCCCGCTTCGAGGGCTACTACAACAACGAGGCGGCGAATGCCGAGCGCGTACGCCACGGCTGGTACTGGACCGGCGACCTCGGATACGTCGACGCGTCCGGCTACTTCTACTTCGCCGGCCGCTCGGGCGACTGGATCCGCGTCGACGGGGAGAACACCTCCGCGCTGCTGACCGAACGCGTCCTGCGCAGACACCCCCTCGTCGTCGCCGCCGCCGTCTTCGGCGTTCCCGACCCCCGTTCAGGAGACCAGGTCATGGCCGCCGTCGAGCTCCCCGCGGGGACACGCTTCGAGGACCTGGGCCTGCCGGACTTCCTGGCCGCTCAGGAGGATCTGGGCCCCAAGGGCGTGCCCCGCTTCGTCCGGGTCTCCCACGCACTGCCGGCCACCGGCTCGGGCAAGCTGCGCAAGAAGGAGATGCAGCTCGCGGGCTGGCGCACCGAGGAACCGGTCCACCGCTGGGTGGGGCGCGGCCGGCCCGACTACGCCCCGATGAGCGAGGACGACAAGGCGGCGCTGCGGGAGGAGTTCCTCGCCCACGGGCGCGGACGCTTCCTGACCTGACCCCACCCGGGTCCGGCGGCCCGACGGCCCGACGGCACCCGGCGACCAGGCCGGACCGCGCCCGGTGCCCGGCAACCAGGCCGGACGGCGCCCGGCGACCCGGCGACAAGCCGTACCGCGTCCCGCGACCAGGCCGGACCGCCGGCACCCGACGATGAGCCGGCCGCGCCCGGTGGCGACGACACGTGGAGAACGGGAGAACCACATGCGACTGCGCGAGACCGCCGCGCAAGGTGAGCTGCGCCGCGAGCTGCGCTCCTACTTCGCGGGCCTGCTGCCCGAGGACGAGCGCCGCCGGGCCGGCGAGGAGGGCGTGGGCGGCCCACGCTTCCGCGAGATCGTGGGACGGCTCGGCGCCGACGGCTGGCTCGGCATCGGCTGGCCACGCAAGTACGGCGGCCAGGGCCGCCCTGTCGAGGACCAGTACGTCTTCTTCGACGAGGTGCAGCGGGCGGGCCTGCCCTTCCCCTTCGTCACCGTGAACACCGTCGGGCCGACCCTCATGGAGTACGGGTCGCAGGAGCAGAAGAAGCGCTTCCTGCCCGGCATCCTCTCCGGCGACATCGTCTTCGCGATCGGCTACACCGAGCCCGCCGCGGGCACGGACCTGGCCTCCCTGACCACCCGCGCGGTGCGGGACGGCGACGCGTTCGTCATCGACGGCAGCAAGATCTTCACCAGCGGCGCCAACACGGCCGACCACATCTGGCTGGCGGCCCGGACGGATCCGCACGCGCCCAAGCACCGGGGTATCTCCGTACTCACCGTTCCCACCGCGGCACCGGGCTTCTCCTGGAGTCCCCTCAAGACCGTCGGCGGCATGGTCGTCACCGCCACCTACTACAGCGGCGTCCGGGTCCCGGCCTCGGACGTGGTGGGTGAGGTCGACGGCGGCTGGCGGCTCATGACGGCGCAGCTCAACCACGAGCGCGTCGGCCTCGCGGCGCTGGGCGGTCGCATGATCCAGCTGTGGGAACAGGTACGGGCCTGGGCCGAGAGCAACGGGGCCGCCGAGCTGCCGTGGGTGCGACGGGAGTTCGCCCACTCCCACGCGCGGCTCGAAGCCATGCGGCTGATGAACTGGAAGATGACCGACGCCGTCGCCCACGGCTCACTGAGCGGCGCCGACGCCGGCGCGGCCAAGACGTACGGCACCGAGACACACATCGCCGTACAGCGGAGCCTGAGCCAGATCCTGGGCGCCGCAGGCAGAATCCGGCCCGGGTCGCCCGGGGCGGCGCTGGCAGGCCAGGTCGAGCAGCTCTCCCGGCAGGGCATCGTCAACACCTTCGGCGGCGGCGTCAACGAAGTCCTCCGCGACATGGTGGCCACCCAGGGCCTGGGCCTGCCCCGAGCGGGGCGTGACCGGTGAACGAGACGAGCGGCGCCAAGGACGCGGCCGACGCCCTGGCGAGTGAGGCCTTCGAGGAACGTCTGCGTGCCTTCGCCGGGCGTGAGCTGACCGGACCCAGCCCGGGCCAGGACCCGGTCAACCAGCCGATGATCCGCCACTGGGCCGAGGCGATGGGCGACCGCAACCCGGTCTACACCGACGAGCGGGCGGCCCGCGCCACGGGCCGGTCCGGCGTGGTCGCGCCGGCCTCGATGGTGCAGGCGTGGACGATGCGCGGCTACGCGGCCACGGCCTCACCGGCCGCCCGGGACACCGGGCGCGGCGGGTTCTCGGAGCTGGTCGCGCTGCTGGACGAGGGCGGTTACACCTCGGTGGTGGCGACCGATTCCGAGCTGGAGTTCCGGCGCGAGCTGGTGCCCGGTGACCACATCGCCGTCCAGGAGACCGTGGAGTCGATCTCCCCGGAGAAGAACACCGCACTCGGCGCGGGACGCTTCGTCACCACCCTGAGGACCTACCGCGACCAAGCCGGTGAGGTCGTCGCCACACAACGCTGGCGCACGCTGCGGTTCCGCCCGGGAAACGCCGGCGGGCCACGCCCGGCGCAGGAGACGGGGGAGCCCTCCGCCGAGCGCCCGGCGCGGCGCCCCCGCCCGGCCGTCAACCGGGACAACGCCTTCTGGTTCGAAGCGGCGAGGGAACACCGGCTGGTGATCCAGCGCTGCGCCTCCTGCGGCACGCTCCGGCACCCGCCGGGACCCTGCTGCCCGGAGTGCGCCTCGCTGCGGTGGGAGACCGTCGAGTCCGGCGGACGCGGCCACCTCTACAGCTACGTGGTGAACCACCACCCCCGGCACCCGGCTTTCACCTATCCGCTGGTCGTGGCGGTCGTCGAGCTCGCCGAGGGCACCAGGGTGATCACCAACCTGGAGGGCGTCGCGCCCGAGGACGTGCGGATCGGCATGCCCCTCGTCCTCGACTGGCTCGACGCCGATCCCGACCTGTCGCTGCCGGTGTTCCGGCCCGCCGCTACGGAGGAAAGCTGATGGATTTCTCCTGGGGAGAAGAGTTCGAAGCAGTACGGGATCTGGCGCGGGAGATCTTCACCGACCGCGCCACCGCGGAGCGGCTGCGCACGGTCGAGACGTCCCGGGCCCGCGTCGACGAGCGGCTCTGGGACGACCTGGCGGCGGCCGGTCTGCTCGGCGCCGTACTGCCCGAGGAGGCGGGAGGCGCGAGCCTGGGGCCCGCCGGGCTCTGCCTCCTGCTGGAGGAGCAGGGCCGGTGCGTGGCGCCCGTCCCGTTGTGGTCCGCCCTCGTCGCCGCGCTGGCGGTGTCCGCGCACGGCTCCGCGCAACAGCGCGCGGCGCTGCTCCCGGCGGCCGGAGACGGTAGCGCCCGGATCGCTCTGGCCCTGGAGGAGTTCGGTCCGGCGGAGCCCCGCGCGCCGCTGACCACGGCCGTCGCGGACCAGCACGGTTGGCGGATCAGCGGCACCAAGGCCGCCGTGCCCTCGCCGTACGGGGCGGGCCACGTGCTGGTCACGGCCGCCACCGGCGCGGGCCCCGGCCTCTTCCTGGTGGCGGCAAACGCGGCGGGCCTCGCCTGGGAGGGGGCCGAGACCACCAGCCACGACCTCAGCGCCCACCTCGGGCTCGACGGCGTCGCCGCCGAAGCGGTGGGCGAGCCGGGGACCGGCGTGGTGCCATGGGTCCTCGACCACGCGCGTGTCGCCGTGGCCGCCGTACAACTCGGTGTGGCCCAAGGCGCGCTGCGGCACGCGGCCGGCCACCTTACTCAGCGCGAGCAGTTCGGACGCCCGCTGGCCACCTTCCAGGCCGTCCGGCACCAGTTGGCCGACTGCTACATCGACATCGAGGCGATGCGGATGACGCTCTGGCAGGCCGTGACCGCCCTGGAGGACGGCGAAGAGGTGACGCGGGCGGCGCTGGTCGCCAAGTGGTGGGCCGACGAGGGGGGAGCGAACGTCGTCCACCGCGTCCAGCACGTGCACGGCGGCATCGGGGTGGACACCGACTACCCGGTGCACCGCCATTTCCTGTGGGGCAGACAGCTGGCGACGACGCTGGGTGGCGCGGGCGCCGGCCTCTACCGGCTCGGTGAGGAACTGGCACACCGGGGAGCGGCCTCGTGACGGTGCCGCGTACCAGGACCTACGACGAGGTGCGCGTCGGTGAAGCGCTCCCCGGCCTGTCGATCCCGGTGACCCGTACGCTCATCGTGGCCACCGCCCTCGCGAGCCGGGACTACCAGGACGTCCACCACGATCCCGACCTCGCACGGGCGCGCGGCTCCCGGGACATCTTCATGAACATCCTCACCAGCAACGGACTCGTCGACCGGTACGTCACCGAGTGGGCGGGCCCTGCCGCCGTCGTCGAAGCCATCCGGATCCGTCTGGGTGCCCCCAACCACCCCGGCGACACGATGCTGCTGACCGGAGCGGTGACGGCCAAGTCCGACGGACGCCGCCGGGTCGAGATCGCCGTGCGCGGCACCAACAGCCTCGGTGCCCACGTCACCGGAACCGTCGCCGTCCGCTTGCCGAAGGGAGCAGTCGCGTCATGAAGGGAGCAGTCGCGTCATGAGGGCAGGCACGCTTCGCGGGGCCGCGGCCATCGCGGGGATCGGGGCCACCGAGTTCTCCAAGCACTCGGGGCGCAGCGAGCTCCAACTCGCCTGCGAGGCCGTACTGGCGGCCCTCGCCGACGCCGGGCTGCGGCCCGCCGACGTCGACGGCCTCGTCACCTTCACCGCGGAGACCAACTCCGAGATCCACGTCGCCCGCAACACGGGCATGGGCGAGGTGACGTTCTTCTCCCGCGTCGGCTACGGCGGCGGCGCCGGCTGCGGCACCGTGCAGCAGGCCGCGATGGCCGTCGCCACCGGTGCGGCCGAGGTCGTCGTCTGCTACCGCGCCTTCAACGAGCGCTCCGGCGAACGCTACGGGCTCGGGCAGGCCGACCGGCCGATGGACACCAGCGCCGACCGCGCCGCCTACGCCTGGATGACCCCGTTCGGCCTCAACACCCCCGCCCAGTGGGTCGCGCTGTTCGCCCGCCGCTACATGCACGAGTACGGCGCCTGCGGCGACGACTTCGGCAGGGTCGCGGTGCTGGACCGCAAGCACGCCGCCACCAACCCGGCGGCCTGGTTCCACCAGCGCCCCATCACCCCGGAGGACCACCGCGCCTCACGCTGGATCGCCGAACCGCTGCGCCTGCTGGACTGCTGCCAGGAGACCGACGGCGGCCAGGCGCTGGTGGTCGTCTCGGCCGAACGCGCCCGCGACCTGCCCCATCCGCCCGCCCTGATCCACGGCGCCGCCCAGGGATTCGGCGCCGACCAGCACATGATGACCAGTTACTACCGGCCGAGCATCAGCGGCATCCCGGAGATGGGCCTGGTGGGGCGGCAGCTGTACGCGCAAAGCGGCCTCGGTCCCGCCGACGTCGACGCCGCGATCCTCTACGACCACTTCACGCCGCTGGTCCTGCCGCAGCTGGAGGAACTCGGCTTCTGCCCGAGAGGCGAGGCCAAGGACTTCATCGCGGACGGCCATCTGGAGGTCGGCGGCCGGCTGCCGGTGAACACGCACGGCGGGCAGCTCGGTGAGGCCTATCTGCACGGGATGAACGGCATCGCGGAAGGCGTCAGGCTGGTGCGCGGCACCTCGGTGAACCAGCCGGAGAAAGTCGCCCACGTCCTGGTGACCGCGGGCACCGGGGTGCCGACCAGCGGCCTCGTCCTGGGAGCCGACCGGTGACCGCGTCCCCGTGGCGCGGGTACGACCTGGGGGCCCGCACCGTCTCCTACACCGAACGCGACGCGATGCTGTACGCGCTCGCGGTCGGCGCCCACGCGGGCGACCTCGACCTGGTGTACGAGGAACGGCTGCGGGTGCTGCCGACGTTCGCGCTGACACTCGCGCAGTGGGCTCCCGACGCGCTCGGCTCGCTGGGCGCCTTCGACGTGACGACGGCCGTCCACGGCGCGCAGCGGCTGGCAGTGCGGGCGCCGCTGGCGCGCGCTGGGGAGGTGGCGATGAGCGCGCGCGTCACCGAGGTGTGGGACAAGGGTTCGGCCGCCGTCTTCGAGATCGAGGTGGTCAGCGACTGCTTCGTGGCGACGTGGTCGCTGTTCGCTCCCGGGCGCGGGGGTTTCGGCGGCGCGCGGGGACCCGCCGCGCCGCCGCGGCCCGGTGAGCCCGGTCAGCCCGCCGACCGCCGGCTGACCGTGGCGACCCACCCCGGACAGGCCGCGCTCTACCGGCTGCTGGGGGACCGCCACCCCATGCACGTCGACCCCGAGGCGGCCAGGGCGGCAGGTGTCTCCAGGCCGTTCCTGCACGGGCTGTGCACACTGGCGGCGCTCACGTTGCCGGTGGCCGGGGCGCTGGGAGCGCATCCGGCCGATCTGCTGGAGCTGGAGGGGCGTTTCGCCGCTCCCGCCTTTCCGGGCGACCGTCTGGTGGCGCACTGCTGGAGCGACGGTGACACGGCCGTGCGGTTCGAGGCGTCGGGGCCCGAGCGGACGGTGATCTCGGGCGGTCGTGCGCGGTTCGGGCCCGGGTAGACAGCGCGCCTGCGCGAGGGAGGGCGCCGCCGTTCGCCACTGGGCGGGACACCGCGCGGCCCACCACTGAGCGATGACACCCGCGCGGTCCACCACTGAGCGGGACACCCGCACGGCAGAACCAGAATTCATACTAGTTTCGCGCTCGCTGTGCCCACCACGCACGACGGGAAAGAGGACAGATGAGCTCGAAGATCAACCTGGCGGACCGCACCGCCGTCGTCACCGGCGCGGGCGCGGGCCTGGGCAGGAGCGAGGCGCTCGCACTGGCGGCGCACGGCGCCAGGGTCGTGGTCAACGACGTCGGTACCGGCGCGGAGGAGGTCGTGCGGGAGATCAAGGACCTGGGCTCCGACGCGGTCGCCGTGACCGGGGACGTCGGCGACTGGGCCATGGGAGACCGTCTCGTGAGGACGGCCGTGGAGAGCTTCGGCAGCCTCGACATCGTCGTCAACAACGCCGGCGTGCTGCGCGACAAGATGGTCTTCAACCTCACCGAGTCCGACTGGGACGACGTCATCCGCGTCCACCTCAAAGGCCACGCGGCCCTCTCCCGTGCGGCGGCGGCCCACTGGCGGGCCGCAAGCAAGGCCGCGGGCGGGCCCGTCTACGGACGTGTCGTCAACACCTCCTCCGAAGCCTTCCTCTTCGGCGCGCCCGGCCAGCCGAACTACTCCGCGGCCAAGGCCGGCATCACGGCACTCACCCTGGCGACGGCCCAGGGCCTCGCCCGCTACGGCGTGCGCGCCAACGCCCTCTGCCCGCGCGCCCGCACCTCGATGACGGCGGACGCGTTCGGTGCGGGGGAGACCGCCGGCGGACTGGACATCATGGCCCCCGAGCGCGTCGCCACGTTCGTCAGCTACCTGGCCTCACCCGCCTCGGACAGCGTCAACGGGCAGGTGTTCGTCGTCTACGGCGACATGGTGGCACTGCTGGCCCCGCCCACCGTGGAACGCAAGTTCACCGCGGCCGACGGTGCCTTCACGCCGGAGGAGCTCGACTCCCAGCTGACGCCGTACTTCGCCGGCCGCGACCCGTACCGCACCTTCGCCGCCTACAGCGTCTCCGAACTCGACACCACCGGCACACAGCAGCCGCCCACACCGCGATGACCCTTGCCGAGCCCGCCGTCGTACCGCTCACCGGGACGGGCCGCCCGGGACGCGCGGCCCGCACGGTCTCGTGAGGGGAGCACCAAGCCGCCGCCCGGCCAGCGCCCCGGTCCACCGGTCCCGGCGGGCCCCGGGAGCCCACGCAGCACCACAGGAAGGAAGCCGATGATCGACAAGGACGTGTACGGACCGTGGGCGGTCGTCGCCGGCGGCTCCGAGGGCGTGGGGGCCGCCTTCGCCCACCGGCTCGCCGACGCGGGCCTCAACCTCGTGCTCATCGCCCGCAAGCCGGAGCCCCTGGAGCGGACGGCTCGCGAGGCCCGCGCCCGTGGCGTCGAGGTACGCACCCTCCAGCTCGACCTCCTGGAGGAGACCGCGCCTGCCTCGCTCCGCGCCGTGACCGACGACCTCGATGTCGGACTCCTGATCTTCAACGCGGGCGCGAACACCTACGGCCACGAGTTCGTCACCGGCGACCTCGACCGCTTCCAGGGCGTGCTCGGGCTCAACATCGCCTCACAGCTCGCCCTCACCCACCACTTCGGCGCACGGATGAGGAAACGCGGCAGCGGCGGCATCATGCTGGTCGGCTCCCTGGCGGGCTACATGGGCCAGGCGCAGGTGAGCGTCTACTCGGCGGCCAAGGCCTTCAGCCGGGTCTTCTCCGAGGGGCTCTGGCTGGAGTTGAGGCCGTTCGGCGTGCACGTCCTCGAACTCGTCCTCGGGGTGACCCGCACCCCGGCGATGGAGCGTGCGGGCCTGCGCATGGACCTGCCGGGGCTCAACGTCGCCGAACCCGACGATGTCGCCGGTGAAGGTCTGGAGCACCTGGCGGACGGACCCGTGTGGGTCGCGGGTGGGAACGGGGCGGCGGCCGAACAGCGCAGCACCCTCCACGACCGTGCCGCACTGGTCCTCGGCGCCCAGGAGGCCTCCCGGCGTCTCCTGCCCGCGGAGTGACGGCATGCCGGACAGCGCCGCGACCACCATCCCCGGCGTCCTCGCCTCCGCAGCGCGCACCTACCCCCAGGCGGAGGCGGTGGTCGACGGCCGGGTGCGCCTGACCTACCGGCAGCTGCACGACGAGGCGCTGGCGGTCACCAGAGCGTTGCTGGCACTGGGCATCGAACGCGGGGACCACGTCGCTGTGTGGGCGCCCAACAGCGCCCGCTGGATCGCCGCGGCACTCGGCGTCGCGGGCGCGGGAGCGGTGCTGGTCCCCGTCAACACCCGCTACAAGGGCGACGAGGCCCACTGGGTGCTGCGGCGCAGTCGCGCACGGCTGCTGCTGGTCGAGGACGGCTTCCTCGGCAACGGCTACCTCGCCATGATCGGGCTCGGGACAGGCAGCGATACGGGCGCCGGCGCCGGCAGCGCTCGGCCCGCACCCGGACTGCCCGCTCTGCGGCACGTGGTGGCGCTCGACCACGGGGACGGGGAGCGGGCGGGCGCGATGACATGGGAGGCGTTCCTGCGCCACGGCGCCCGGGTCTCCGAACGGGAGGCGGTCACGAGGGCGGCGGCCGTGCGGGAGGACGACGTCTCCGACGTGCTGTTCACCTCGGGCACCACCGGCAGACCCAAGGGCGCGAGGACGACACACGGTCAGAACGTGCGGACCTACCGCGCCTGGTGCGAGCGGACCGGGGTCCGGCGCGGCGACCGCTACCTGATCATCAACCCGATGTTCCACTGCTTCGGCTACAAGGCGGGCGTCCTCGCCTGCCTCCTCCGGGCGGCGACCATGGTCCTGCAACCGGTCTTCGACGTGAGAAAGACGCTGCGCCTCGTCCAGGACGAGGCCGTCACCGTCCTGCCGGGACCGCCCACGGTCTACGTCTCCCTCCTGGACGCGCCCGACCGCGCCGCGTACGACCTCTCCACGCTGCGCCTGGCGGTCACCGGCTCCGCCGCGGTGCCGGTCGCCCTGGTGCAGCGGATCAGGACCGAGCTGTTCCCCGTCGTCCTCACCGCCTACGGGCTCACCGAGTCCTGCGGGACGGTGACGGCCTGCTCCATCGAGGACGACGACCACGCCGTCGCCGGCACCGCAGGCCGCCCACTCGACGGCGTGGACGTGGTGGTCGCCGACGCCGCACGCCGCCCCCTGCCGCCGGGGCAGGACGGCGAGATCCTCGTGCGCGGCTACAACGTGATGCGCGGCTACCTCGACGACCCGCAGGCGAGCGCCGAGGCCGTCGACCGTGACGGGTGGCTGGCCACCGGAGACGTCGGACACTTCGACGGGCACGGCAGACTCGTCCTCACCGGGCGGTCGAAGGAGATGTTCGTCGTCGGCGGCTTCAACGTCTACCCCGCTGAGGTCGAAGCGACCCTCACCCGGCACCCCGCCGTCTCGGAGGCCGCCGTGATCGGGGTGCCCGACACCCGCCTCGGGGAGGTCGGCCGCGCCTATGTGCGGCTCCGCCCGGGCGCCGAGGCCACGCAGCCGGAACTCGTCGGCCACTGCCGCGAGCGGCTCGCGAACTTCAAGGTCCCCCGCGAGGTCGTTCTCGTCGAGACCTTCCCGCGCAACGCCTCAGGCAAGATCCGCAAGACGGAACTGGGCGGTCCCTCCCGATGACCCGGGGCGCCGGGGCGCACGGAACCGCGCACGCAGCAGGCCCGCACACACGGCAGAAGGAGGACGGCACGGTGGGGAACACGGTGGTGGAGGCGGTGCGCGGCCTGGTCCCGGCCATCGCCGACCGGGCACAGGACACCGACACGGCAGGGCGGGTTCCCGAGAAGACGGTCAGGGAACTGACCGACGCCGGTGTCTTCCGGATGCTCCAGCCCCGCCTCCACGGCGGCCTCGAAGCCGATCCGGTGGCCTTCTACGAGGCGGTGCGCGCCGTCTCGGCCGCCTGCTGCTCCACCGGATGGCTCGCCTCCGTGCTCGGAGTCCACCCCTGGCACCTCGCCCTGTTCACCGGGCAAGCCCAGGACGACGTGTGGGGGAGCGACCCCGACACGCTGCTCTCGTCCGCCTACGCACCGGTGGGCCGCCTCACCCCGGCAAGGGGCGGGTACGAGCTCACAGGGCACTGGAGCTTCTCCTCGGGGTGCGAGTACGCCCGGTGGGCGCTGCTCGGCGCCCTGGTGGTCGGCGACCAGGGCAGGCCCGTCGACTTCATGACGGTGCTCGTCCCCCGCACCGACTACCGGATCAACCAGGTGTGGGACGTCGTCGGACTGCGCGGCACGGCCAGCAACGACATCCTGGTGGACAAGGCGTTCGTCCCCGCGCACCGGGTGATACGCAACTACGAACAGGCGCAACTGGCAGGCCCAGGACAGCAGGTCAACCCGGGGCCGCTGTACCGGATCCCCTTCGCGGCCGTGTTCACCACAGCGGTCACCGCCCCCGTCCTCGGCGCGGCGGCGGGCGGGTACGAGTCCTACCTCTCCCTGATGCACGAGCGCGTGCGGCTCAGCCTCGGTGGCGGCCGGTTCGCGGAGGACCCCTACGCCCAGGTCGCCCTCGCCCGGGCGGCGTCCGACATCGACGCGGCGATCCTGCAGACGGACCGCAACATCGAGGAGCTGACCACCCACGCGGCCGAAGGCCGTGACATCCCGATGGAGTTGCGGCTGAGGACCCGCAGGGACCAGGTGCGCGGCACCGAACGGGCCGTCGCGGCGATCGATCTGCTCTTCAAGACCGCGGGAGGCAACTCGCTGCGGCGCGGCAACCCGATCGAACGCGCCTGGCGTGACGCCCACGCCGGCAGCGTGCACGTGGCCAACGACATCGAGCGGACCCTGGCCATGTACGGCCGGGGGGCCTTCGGACTGACCGTCGAGGACAACCTGGTCTGAGCCCTACGGGAGCCCGGCCGACGCCGCGGCGAGGTACCTGGCGGGAAACTCGCCACCGCCGTGGACCGCCAGGTCGGCACCGTTGACGTACGAGCCGAACGCGCCGGCCAGGTACAGGCAGGCCCGGGCGACGTCCTCGGGGACGGCCATCCGCTCCATGGGGATCACCCGCGCCACGCTGCGACCGCCGTCGTCCCCGTAGACCGACGCGGCGGCCTCGGTGCGGATCAGCCCCGTCGTGATGTGGTTGACGCGGACCCGGGGTGCCCACTCCAGCGCCAGCGCGCGGGTCAGGCCGAGCAGCCCGGCCTTGGCCGCCGAGTACGCCGCCGTGCCCGGCTGCGGGTCGTGCGCGGAGACGCTGCCGATGTTGACGATCGCGCCGCCGTCGCGCTGTGGCTGCATGATCCGGTTCGCCGCCTGGGCGACGTGGAAGGGAGCGAGCAGGTTCAGCGCGACGATCCTCTCGACGAACCGGGGCGACACGCTCGCCGCGTCGGCGCTGGGGGAGCCGCCCGCGTTGTTGACGAGGACGTCGAGGCGCCCGAACCTGTCGGCCGCGCTGTCGACCAGCGCGGCGGCGGCGGCCGGGTCCCGTACGTCGGCCGGTACGAACACCGCGCGGCGCCCGTGGGCCGACGGCAGCTCCCGCGGCGCACCGCGCCCGCAGACCACCACGTCCGCGCCGGCGCTCAGGAACATTGCGGCGATGGCGCGCCCGATCCCCTTGGTGCCGCCTGTGACCACCACACAACGCCCGGAGAAGTCCACCGGGTTGCTGAGCTCCATGTCCCGCCCTTCCGCTTGCGTCCGCCGGGAATCCCCTCGGTGCACGCGCGAACCTAATCCCCGAGGCCGCCCAGGGGCGCGGGACTCCCGGTGAACGGGAGGAGCGGGGGACAGGCGTGCCCACGGGACGGTCAGCGGCGGCGGCCCCGGCGCACGTAAGGTCACCCGGGGGCGTTCGAGCGGGCGCCGAGCAGCACCTCGCACGCGAGCCGGATCTCGGTCTCCGTCTCGGACATCGACGAATGACCGTTGATGGCGGAGACCAGGAGTCCGTGCCAGCTCTTCATCAGCAGCCGGATGAGGCGGTTGTCCCGGTCCGTCGGCTCGGTCAGCCCGAGCAGACCCAGCACCGTGTGGTGCACCTTGGCCTCGATGCCGGCGGCTTCGGTGACGGTGGCGGCGTGCGCGGCGAAGTTGCTCTGCATCATCGCGCCGGCCAGCCGCGGCGTGTGCAGCATGTGCCGCGTCGACCGCAAGAGCGTCTCCGCGACCGCGTCGACGGGGTCCCCTGCGGCGTCGACCCGCGGCGAACCCTCGCTCATCCGCTCGACCTGGGAGGCCATGATGGCGGTGAACAGATGTGTCTTGGAGGGGAAATAGCGGTACAGCGTGGCGATGGCGACGCCCGCCTCCTTGGCCACGTCGTGCATCTGCACATGCTCGAGGCCGCGTTCGGCCCCGAGACGGGCCGCCACGCACAGGATGCGTTCGTGCCGGGCCTTCTGCCCGGGCGACTGGGGTTCCGCTGCCGGTCTGTCCTCGGCGATTCGGGGCACGGTTCCTCTTCCCGGCTCGTGATCGCGACTTCCAGCACCTCATGTTAACGGCGTGCCGTCGCGCCGGCGCCGGGAGCCTGTGAGGCACGCAGGCCGGTACCGCTCAGTGGGACCGGCGTGGGCGAGGGGGGAAGCCTGCTGTTTTCTGGCGCCACAAGTCGGCGATTCCGGGAGGTCGGGCCGTGGCGCGGGAATGGGACGAGGAGTACGACGTCGTGGTCGTGGGATCGGCCGGCGGAGCCCTGACCTGCGCCTATCTGTGCGCCCACGCCGGTCTTTCCACCGCCGTGGTGGAGAAGACCTCCCGGATCGGTGGGATGGCCGCGTACTCGGGGGCAGCGCTGTGGCTTCCCGGCTCGCACGTGCAGCGACGCGAGGGCGTCGACGACTCCACGGAGTCGGCACGCACCTACCTGCGCGCGCTCCTGGGCGAGGACGACGCCGAGAAGCGGGAGGCCTTCCTTGCCGAGGCCCCGGCCCTCGTCCGCCGGCTGGAGGACGACCCCGCCATCGCGTTCAGACACCAGGTCTTCCCCGACTACTACGAGCGGCCCGGGCGGGTACCGGGAGGACGTTCGGTCGTTCCCGTGGACCTCGACCCTGGGGAGCTCGGCGACCTGCTCCGCCTCGTCCGGCCCCCGGTGGACCGCGACCGGGCCGGCCAGGGGAACGACGCGTCGGTGCCACTGGCCGGTGGCCGCGCGCTGATCGCCCGGCTGCTGCTGGCGTACCACCGCACCGGCCAAGGCACCGTCCGCACACGCACCCGCATGGACGACCTGGTCACGACGGGCGACCGGGTGACCGGGATCGTCGCCACCCGCCAGGACGGCCGGCGGTTGCGCATCAGGGGGCGGCGAGGCGTTCTGCTCGCCGGCGGTGGCTTCGAGCACAACGACGAGCTGCGGCGCGACCACGGCGTACCGGGCAGCGCCGCCTGGAGCATGGCTCCGGCCGGAACCAACACCGGCGAGCCTCTGACCGCGGCTCTCGCTCTCGGTGCGGCGACCGATCTGCTCGACGAGGGCTGGTTCTGCCCGGGCATCGTCATGCCGGACGGGCAGCCCGCGTTCGTCTGCGGTCTCACCGGTGGCCTCGTCGTCGACGCGCACGGCACCAGGTACGCCAACGAGTCACTGCCGTACGACCAGTTCGGGCGGCAGATGGCCGCCGACCCGGCTCGGACACCTTCCCACGTCCTGTTCGACGACCGCACCGGCGGGCGGTTGCCGGGTGTCGCGCTGCCGCCGCCGGGGGAGGCCGCCGCGCATCTCGCCGCCGGAACACTCGTCAAGGCCGGCACCCTGGAGGAGCTGGCCGGACTGATCGAGGTGCCCGCCGACGCGCTCACCGCCACCGTCGAGCGGTTCAACGGGTTCGCCGACAGCGGCGAGGACGAGGACTTCGGCCGCGAGCGGGACGAGTACGGACACTGGTTCGGCGAGCCCGTGCTGCAACCGGTCCGCAAGCCGCCCTACTACGCCGCGCGGCTCGTCCTCTCCGACCTGGGCACCAAGGGCGGCCTGGTGACGGACGTGGCGGGCCGGGTGCGCAGAACGGACGGCACGACGCTCGCCGGCCTGTACGCCGCGGGCAACACGAGTGCGTCGTTCACCGGGTCCTGCTACCCGGGGCCCGGCATGCCGATCGGCACCTCCATGGTCTTCGGGTCGCTGGCGGCCAAGGACCTCATCGGCTGAGCGGAACCGCTGACCGGCGGGTGGCGCGCGGCCGTCCGGTACCGCTGAGTGGGATCTTTCCGCGGCCTGGGGGACCGCACTGTTCAACTCGACCGCACACCGTGCCGAAGCGGTCGCTTCGGCGGAAGGGAAGGCCACCATGACCACTGCGGACGACGTTCGCTCCATCGAGGCGGACGCCCTTCCGACGCGCTTCGCCCGTGGCTGGCACTGCCTGGGACTCGCCCGGGACTTCACCGACGGAAAGCCGCACACCGTCCGTGCGTTCGGGCAGAAGCTGGTCGTCTGGGCCGCCTCGGACGGCACCCTGAACGTGCTCGACGCCTACTGCCGGCACATGGGCGGCGACCTCTCGCGCGGCACGGTGGAGGGCGACGACATCGCCTGCCCGTTCCACGCCTGGCGCTGGGGCGGAGACGGGCGCTGCACCCGCGTTCCGTACGCCCGCCGCGTACCGCTGCGCGCACGGACGGCGGCGTTTCCCACCGTGCAGCAGGACGGCCTGCTGTTCGTCTGGAACGACCCGGAGGGCAAGCCGCCCCCCGAGGACGTGACGGTTCCCCGGATCGCGGGCGCGACGAGTGACGAGTGGACGGACTGGTCCTGGTACTCCGTCGAGATCAAGGGAGCGAACTGCCGCGAGATCATCGACAACGTGGTGGACATGGCGCACTTCTTCTACGTGCACTACTCGTTCCCCACGTACTTCAAGAACATCTTCGAGGGCCATACCGCGACCCAGATCATGAAGGGCGTCGCCCGCGAGGACGTGCGCCGGCCGCAGGCCGAGGGGAGCGGAGCCCCCACCGTGCTCGGCCAGTCCTCGGTCGCGACCTACCACGGCCCGTCCTTCATGACGGACGACCTCACCTACCACTACAGCGACGGTGACGTGGACTCCGTGCTGGTCAACTGCCACTACCCGATCACCGCCGACTCCTTCATGCTGCAGTACGGCATCGTCGTGCAGAAGGCCGGACACCTGGGCGACACCGCGGAGGACGTGGCCGCGAGGATGGGCGAGTTCATCAAGATCGGCTTCGAGCAGGACGTCACGATCTGGCAGCACAAGGCCAGGATCGACAACCCGCTGCTGTGCGAGGAGGACGGTCCCGTCTACCAGTTGCGCCGCTGGTACGAGCAGTTCTACGTCGACGCGGCCGAGGTGCGCCCCGAGATGACCGACCGGTTCGAGTTCGAGATCGACACGACGAAACCCAACGCGGCGTGGCGGGCGGAGGTCGCCGAGAACCTCGCGCAGCGAAGCGGCGGCACCGGGACCGACGCGACCGCCGCCCCCGCAGAGAGCCGGCCGGTCTGATGGCCGTCCGGTCCGACAGCCGGTTCCTCGACGCCCCGATGGTGCCCGTCGGCTGCCGCGCGTGCGGCGCGGTGGTGCGCGTCCGCAAGAGCACCTGGGACCAGACCAGCGTCCAGTGGGACGCCGAGGCGCTGGCCTCCTGCACGGAGCGCCGGTCCTGCGGCCCGGGACCCGGCCCCGGCGGGCGGGTCTTCGCGGGATGCCGGGCCCTCGCGGCGGCGATCCGCGAGGCCGCCGTCCTCGGCGAGGTCCGCGTGCAGTCCGAGGGCGGGGAGAACGGCACAGAAATCCTCCTGGAGAACCGCCCGGAGAACCGATGAGTTTCCGGCTCCCCGGTCGTCAGTCCTGTGAAAGAGCCGGACCGCACGACTGAGGAGAGCCCGTGATCGACCTGAAGCCCGCCTGCCGTCGGATGACCGACGTGCTGGCTGGGGTCGACGACGCCCAACTGAACGATCCCACCCCCTGCACCGAGTACACCGTCCGCGGCCTCATCGACCACATCGACGAGGCCGCTCAGGCGCTCGCCGGCATCGCCCGGGGAAGTGCCGGCTCCGACGGCGCCGCGGCGGCCCCCGCCGCCGAGTCGGGCGCGACGCAGCCCGACGGCGGGCGCTTCGGCGACGCGCGGAGGGAGAGCACGGCCCAGAGCGTGCGGGCGCTCGGTGACGCCTGGGGCGACCCGGCGGCGTGGTCCGGGGTGACGGAAGCGTTGGGCGTCGAGCAGACGAACGAGCTGTGGGGCCGGATCGCCCTCACCGAGATGGTGGTGCACGGCTGGGACCTGGCCAAGGCGACGGGGCAGCTCTACGACCTGCCCCACGAGACGCTCCAGGCCTGCTTCGAGCACGTGCGCGCGTTCGTCCCGAACGCGCCCCTCGACGGGCTGTGGGGCCCCGCCGTCGAAGCGCCCGCCGACGCCCCGCTCCTCGACCGGTTGGTGGCCGTCACCGGCCGCCACCCGTGACCCCGCCCGAGAAGGGCGCTGCCGCCCCGTGACCCGTCGAGCACCCGACGGGGAGCGCGGGGCGTCAGCCCCACACGCGCGACACGGCGCTCCCGCTCAGGGCCTCTAGCCTCCTGGCCTGCGCGTCCGCCCGGTCGAGCAGGGCGGCGAGCGCCTCGGCGTCCAGGCCCGGCTCGCTGTCGGCGAGCTTGGCCAGCGTCCGCCAGCAGGACGTCTTGGCCTGCACGCCGAGCCGCATCGCCTCCAGTTCCAGCACGTCACTGAGCGGCGAGCGGGACGTCAGGCTGCCGTTGAGCTTCAGCCGCCCGGCCTTCTCGGCCAGCCATCCCGCGCGCACCCGGGACTGCCGTACGGGAAGGCCCAGCCGCGCCATGATGCCGATGAGCGTCTCGCGGTCCTCGGCGACCTCACGGGCCAGCTCCGCCAGCTCCGCGCCGGCCGCCCGGCCCCGGTGGGTCCTCGCCGTGCGGCGCAGCAACTCGGTGCCCGCGGTGGCCCCGGCGAGGTGGTCGTTGAGGTAGATGCTCAGGAGCGTACGCGGGGGCGGCATGGCACCTTCCTGGAGCTCTCAGGTCGCGGACGGTGGCCTCTGCACGGTGGTGAGGCACCGCTGGCTGACTTCCCCCGCGGCCCAAGCGGTATGTCCCGTCCCCCCGGGCTCACCCGACCAGCGGGCCGTCGGAAAGCCGCTCAGCGGGAGGCCCGGTGGGCGCGCCACCGGGTGCGGCGGCGCGCGCTCACGTCAGAGCCGCCGCGAAGCGGGTGGCCAGGGCGGCGGGTGCGGTGATGGCGGTGCCGACGATGGCCGCCCAGGCTCCCGCGTCGAGGGCCGCACGCGCGTCCGCGGGAGTGCGCAGTCGCCCTTCGGCGCAGACGGGCACCTCCGCGCGGGCCGCCAGATCGCGGACCAGGTCCAGGTCGGGTCCGGGCAGCTGCGGGCTGGAGGCGGTGTAGCCGGAGAGGGTGGTGGAGACCAGGTCGGCACCGAGCGCGGCGGCTCGTAGGCCCTCGTCGAGCGTGGAGACGTCGGCCATGAACAGCTTGCCCGCTGCGTGGACGGCGCGGATCGTCTCGGCGAGCGGGCGCCCGTCCGGGCGGGGGCGCGCGGTGGCGTCGGCGGCGACGACGTCGGCACCGGCGCGTGCGACCGCGCGCGCGTGGCCGGCGGTCGGGGTGATGTAGACGCCGTCGGCGCCGTCCTTCCACAGTCCGATGAGCGGCAGGTCCACGACGGCGCGGACGGCCTCGACGTCCTCCACGCCCTGGATGCGGACCCCCGCCACGGGGGCGCCCGCGCAGACGGAGGCGGCGATCGCGGCGATGTGGGCGGGGGAGCGCAGCGGGTCTCCGGGCGGTGCCTGGCAGGAGACGACCAGCCGGCCCCGCAGCCCGGCGAGCAGTGCGTCGGCGCGTGCGGTGGGCATCGTGGTGCGGCTCGGCAGTTCGCCGCCGGTCGCGGACTCGCTCATGGTGCGTCCTTTGTCGACGAGGGGGTGCGTACGTGTGCGGTGCGTGCGGGTGCGGTGCTTACCTGCGCGGTGCTTACCTGTGCGGCGCTTACCTGTGCGGTGCTTACCTGTGCGGTGCTCACCTGCGCGTGCCACCGAAACCGGCCGCCCGCGGGCGGTCCTCCCGCAGGAGAGCGGCGGCGCCGACGACGGCCGCACGGGGGCCGAGGGCGGCCGGCACGGGACGGAGGCGGGAGGGCCCTGGCAGCAGCTCCGCGGCGAACGCGTCGGTCAGGGGGCGCCAGAACGGCGCGCCGATGGAGGCGACTCCGCCGCCGATCACCACCCGTTCGGGGTCGAGGGTGTTGACCAGGCCTGCCAGTGCGCGACCCAGCGCGCCCGCCCCCTGGGCGAGCACGTCGCGGGCGACGGCGGTCTCCGCACCGCCCGCTCCGCCACCTTCCCCGGCCTCGCCGGCTTCCTCGGCTTCCCCCGCTTCCTCGGCCAGTGCCGCCACGTGCCGCAGGTCGACGGGGTGCGCCGCCCCGGTCCTTTCCGCGAAGCGGGCGGCGATGGCGGGGCCGGAGGCGATGGCCTCCAGGTGGCCTGCGCGTCCGCAGTTGCAGGGGCGCCCCGCGGCTTCGGGTACCGCGATGTGGCCGAACTCGCCGGCCGTCCAGTGCTCTCCCCGCAGCAGGCGTCCCCCGGTGACGATGCCGCCACCGATGCCGGTTCCCACGCTCACGTAGAGCGCGGTGGTACAACCGGCGCCGGCGCCGTGGACCTGCTCGGCCAGGGCGAAGACGTTGGCGTCGTTGTCGGCCGCCACCGGCATGCCGAGCCGCGCCTCCAACTCCGCGCCCAGCCGGGTGCCGGCCCAGCCGGGCAGCAGGTCGTTGGCGGAGACGACCGTGCCGTCGTCCCGGTTGATGACGCCTCCGGTGCCCACGCCGAGTCCCGAAGCACGCTCGTGTCCTGGCAGTTCGCGGACGGCCTGGGCGATGGCGTCCAGGACGGCCACCCGGCCTTGGGCGGCCGGGGTGGGCCTCACGGCCGACTCCAGCAGGGTGCCGTCCTCCGCCACCAGGCCCACGGCGATCTTGGTGCCGCCGACGTCGGCGCCCACGCGCGTGCGGTGTGCCGGGGGCGCGGTCTCCCGGACGGTCATGAGCGCGCCCCCCTGCGGACGGTGAAGCGGATGTCGTACCGGTCCGCGCGGTAGAGCGTGGTGGTCGCCTCGACGGGGCTGTCGCGGCGGTCGAGCCCCACCCGCTGCACCCGCAGGCCCGAGCTGCCGACCGGCACGCCCAGCAGCGCCGACTCGGTCTCGGCCAGATCCACGGCGCGCACGACCTGCTCGGCGGAGCTGATCTGGAGACCGTGGCGGTCGCTCAGCAGCTCGTAGAGCGACCCGCTCAGGTCCTCCTCGGCCAGCCCGGGGACCCGCTCGGCGGGCAGGTGGACGGTCTCCAGACACATCGGCGCCCCGTCGGCCAGCCGCAGCCGGCTGACGCGGACGACCTCCGCCTCCGGGTCGATCTCCAGCAACCCGGCCACCTGCCGTCCCGCCCGTACCGTCCCGGCGGCCAGGAGGCGCGAGGCGGGCTCCAGGTCGCGGTCGCGCATGTCCTCCGAGAAGGAGGTGAGGGCGAGGGACTTGGAGACCACCGGCGGTGCGACGAACGTGCCGGCGCCCTGCACGCGGTAGACACCGCCGGCGGCCTCCAGTGCGTCCAGGGCCTGGCGCACGGTGTTGCGGGAGACGCCGTGGCGGGCGGAGATCTCCCGCTCGGTGGGCAGCGGCGTGTGCGGGGGCGCGCCGGCCATCTCGGTCAGCAGCGTCATCCGCAGTTCCTCGTACTTCGCCTGTCTGGCCACGCTCGCCCCTCCTGTGGTGTGCGTCGTGCACGGCACCTCGACGACTAAAGGTACCAACCAATAGAGGAAATTTTACGAGAGATCTTGTGTAGAGCCAAGTCAGGTGCCAGATTGGTACCGTCCAATTGGGGGTGTTCCGGGGGATGTCGAGAAGGGACGCGTCATGACGTCACCCAGCGGTACGGTCGCACAGCGCGACGGAGCCGCCCTGAGGCCGGTCCTCGGCGTGACACTGGTGGCGGCGCTGGGCGGGCTGCTGTTCGGCTACGACACCGGCGTCATCTCCGGAGCGCTGCTGGCGATCGAGTCGGACTTCGGGCTGTCCGCGTTCAGCTCCGGCGTCGTCGTCAGCTCCCTCCTGGTCGGCGCGATGGCCGGTGCCGCCGGTGCGGGCGGCCTCGCCGATCGCCACGGGCGCCGCCCGGTCCTCGTCGCCGCCGCCGCGATCTTCACCGCCGGCGCCGTCCTCGCGGCCCTGGCGCCCTCGGCGGTGGTCCTCACGGCCGCCCGCGTGGTGCTCGGCCTGGGCATCGGCGTCGCCTCGAACCTGGTCCCGGTCTTCATCGCCGAGCTCGCGCCGCCCCGCTACCGGGGACGGCTCGTCGGGCTCAACCAGTTGATGATCACCTTCGGCATCGTCCTCGCCTACGTCGCCAACTACGCGCTGGAGGACGTCACCCACAGCTGGCGGTGGATGTTCGGGCTCGCCGCGCTCCCCGCGCTCCTCTTCGGCATCGGCATGGTGCTGCAACCCGAGTCACCGCGCTGGCTGGCGCTCAACGGCAGCCAGGAACGCGCCCGCGCCGTCCTCGGCCGACTGCGCGGACACCAGGACACGGCGGCGCTCGACACCGAACTGGCCGACATGGCCGCCGCCCCCACCACGACCGGGTCCCGCGCACGCGGTGCGGGGCGGTGGCGGGCCTTGGCCGCGCGCTCGGTGCGCCCTGCCATCGTCGCGGGTGTGGGTCTGCAGATCCTCGGCCAGGCGTCCGGGGTCAACACGGTGATCTACTACGCGCCGAAGATATTCGAGAGCAGCGGTCTGGGGTCGTCCTCCGCCATCCTGGCCACCGTCGGAGTCGGGGTCGTGAACCTGCTCATGACGCCCGTCGGGATGGCCGCCGTCGACCGCTTCGGCCGCAAGAAACTGCTGGCGAGCGGCGCCGCCGTGATGACGGCCGCACTCGCCGGGCTGGCCGCCACGCTGGCCGCCGGCGGCCAGGACTCCTCCTACGCCTGGCTCGCCGTGCTGTGCGTCGTCGTCTTCGTCGCCGCGGTGGCCACCACACTGAACGTGGTGGTCTTCATCATCCCCTCGGAGCTGTACCCGCAGCACATCCGCGGCACGGCCATGAGCGCCACGATGTTCTCCAACTGGACGATGAACTTCGTGGTCTCCCTCACCTTCCTGACCCTGCTCGACGCGCTCGGGGGCCCGAACACCTTCGCCCTGTACGCCGTCGTGTGCGCGCTGTTGACCCTCTTCGCGATCCGGCGCATCCCCGAGACGCGTGGCAAGAGCCTGGAAGAGATCGAACGCGAACTCGCCGCGCGCACGGCCTGAGACGCGGGGGCGGGCTTCGCACTGACAGCACGGACGTAGGACCCGTGGTCCGGCACGTGTGGTCCGCCGGACCGAGGCGTTGAGCCGGAGGAGCTGGTGAGATGGCCGCATGCGTGCTGCCCCACCTCCCCCTCCGCCGACTGCCGTACGCGACCGCCTGGCCCGTGAGGCGAACGTCTGGTTGTGCACCGTGCGTCCTGACGGGTCGCCCCACGTGACCCCTGTCTGGTTCGTCTTTCTCCAGGGCTGTTGGTGGGTCGGTGCGGACTCGGACGCGGTGAAGGTACGCAACGTCGTCAAGAGCCCACGTGTCTCCCTCTCGTTGGAGGACGGGCGGTTCCCCGCCGTGGCCGAGGGAGAGGCCGTGCTGCATCGCGGCCCGTTCCCCGCACATGTCACCGAGGCCTTCGCCGCGAAGTACGGATGGGACGTCTCTGCCCCGCGCCGGCCGGGCGGAAACCGGGTGCTGCTCGAAGTCCCTGTGCGCCGCTGGCTGCTCGCCGGCGCGGCCCAGTGAGACTGCGATGAACGCGCGCAGCCGGTGCGGCACACCGTCGCCGGCTCCGCGTCCGGCCCCACGCCGGTAGACGCGATCGGCCCCGCCGGCCGGGAGGCGTTCCCTCAGTCGGCCTGGGTCGTGGGACACCGGCGTTTCCGCTGGTCGTGCGCGGCGGTCAGGACGTCACCGGTCAGACCGGTGACGGGTCGGCAGGCAGCCTCGTCGGTCGCCGAGTCGTTCCGGTGCCGTATAGCATCAACGTTCATGTCGAACGCTGATGAGCTGCTCGTGGACATCGCCGCCATGGTGGAGTCGGAGCAAACAAATCAGATGTCTTTGACCGTCGTCGCCCACGGAGCAGTGATCACGGGGCGACTGGCGCCGGAGGCGATGTGGAGGCAACGGGTGGCGGAGGTCCTGCGGGACTCGGACCGGCTGGCCCCGTTCGCGGCCCCGTTCCTGCGGGCATCCGAGGGGACTGGGCCGCAGCGTGCCCAGCCCCCCTCCTATCTGCACTTCCACGTCGCCAGGATCCTGCAAGGGACGGTGGGCATCCCGGAAACCGGCGGGATGTACCGCATCGCCATCAAGGACGTGAGCGCCTGGACGATGGGGGACCTCAGCTACTCCGACCAGTGAGGCAGGCCCCGCGGCCACGCGCGCGTCACGGGGTGTGCCCCGCCAGCAGGGCCTCCACCTCGTCGCGCCCGGCCAGGGACGGCTGCGCGCCCGCGCGCGTCGTGCTGATCGCGGCTGCCGCACACGCCCAGCGCGCGGCGTCCGCCAGGGCGCGCCCCTCTGAAAGGGCGACCGCGAGCGCCCCGCAGAAGGAGTCGCCGGCCGCTGTCGTGTCGACGGGGCGCACGGGGAAGGCCGGGATGTGCAGGCTCGCCGTGCCCTCCACCAGCAGCACCCCCTCGCCGCCGAGCGTGACGACGACGGCGCCCGCGCCGGTGAGTTTTCCGGCCGCCGCGGCCACCTCGTCCAGCGTCTCGGGGACCGCCGCGGTGTCCGCGAGGGCGGCCAGCTCGGTGCGGTTGGGCACGAGCAGGTCGACGTGCGGCGGGGGCTGGGCGCCCTCGACCGCGGGCGCCGGGTTGTACAGGACGGTGCCGCCGGCCAGCCGCGCCGCCGCGTGGTTGGCCTCGTCGGGAACCTCCTGCTGGAGGATGGTGACGGCGGCGCCCCGCAGCAGGTCGCCGGCCGCCTCGCAGTCGGCGGCGGCCAGGCGGGCGTTGGCTCCGGGGCTGACGATGATGGTGTTCTCGCCCGCGGGCGAGACGGCGATCAGCGCGCGTCCTGTCGGTGTCCCGGGCGTGCGGCGGATGTGCGTGGTGTCGACGCCCTGGCCCTGGGCGGCCTCCAGCATGACGGTGGCCGCGTCGTCGTCGCCGACCCGCCCGACGAAGGCGACCTCACCGCCGGCCCTGGCGGCGGCGACGGCCTGGTTGGCGCCCTTGCCGCCGGGATGCTGGGCCATGTCGCCGCCGAGCACCGTCTCGCCCGGCACCGGGTGGTGGGGCACGGGGGCGACGAGGTCGAGGTTGAGGCTTCCGACGACTGCGATCACTGGACTGTCTCCGTCTCCGGGCGCGTTCTGGGGACTGACTTCGGTGTGTGAGGGGCGCTCGGCCGGCTCGTGGAGGCGCGCACGACGAGCCGGGGCGCGAGGCGTATCGACCGCCGCGGCCCCGCCTGTTCGCCGACCGGCCGCCGGTCGAGCAACCGCGCCGCCTCGGCGGCCAGCTCGGCCACCGGCTGCCGCACGGTCGTCACCGCGGGGTCGGCGAGATCCGCGAGCGGAATGTCGTCGAATCCCGTGACGGCGACCTCGCCCGGCACGTCGGCGCCGAGCTGGCGCAGCCGCTGCAACGCCCCCACGGCGATGAGGTCGTTGGCGCAGACGAGCGCGTCGGGCCGCTGGGCGGCGGGCCGTCCGGTCCAGACCCGGTCCACGGCCGCCCGCCCCCACGCCGCCGAGAAGTCACCGAGTGCGACGCGCCCCGGGGCCTCGGGGTCCAGGGCGCCGGCGCCGGCCTCGTAGGCGGCGCGGCGTTCGGCGGCGGCCGAGGCGGTTCCCGACGCTCCGACGAAGCAGAGCCTGCGGCGCCCCTCGGCGGCCAGGTGGTCGAGGACGAGGGCCATTCCGGCGGAGTTGTCGACAGCCACCGAGTCGGCGACCCCGGGCCCGCAGCCGCGGTCCAGCAGAACGAGTGGCACGCGGGCCGCCGCGGCGGCGACCGCGGTCCGGCTGTGCTGCTCGTGGGCGGGGATGACCAGGAGCGCGTCGACCTGCCTGTCGAGCAGGGCGGCGATATGGCCGGCCTCGGCCTTCGGGTCGTCGTCGCAGTCGGCCAGCAGCACGGCCCGTCCGTCGGCGTGCAGCGCGTACGTCAACTCCCGCACGAGTGCGGGGTAGAAGGGGTTGGTGATCTGCGGCAGGACGAGGCCGATGGTGCCGGTCGAGCGGCTGCGCAGGGCGCGGGCGACGTGGTTGGGGCGGTAGCCGAGGTCCTCGACGGCCTTCCGCACGCGCGCGGCGGTCGCGGCGCCGACCGGGCGGCTGCCTGCCAGTACGCGGGAGACGGTGGAGACGGAGCAGCCGGAGGCGCGAGCCACATCGTGGAGCGTCACATCGGTCATCTCTCCCCCTCTCCTCCCCGGATACGGGCTCTCCTCCCCGGATACGGTTCTTCCTCCCCGGATACGGGCGGCAAACGTTATCAGCAAGCCTGCACGGTGCCCAGAGCACAGATCACCGCCTCTGGCCTGCGGACATGGTGAGACAGGTCATACACCCGTTGACAGCGGAAGAGAAGAGTCCGCACAGTCGTCGGAGAACGTTTGCCATGGAAGGGCCCCCGTGACCAGAAAGATCATTCTCGACTGCGACCCAGGACACGACGACGCGATCGCCATGCTCCTCGCGCACGGCAACCCCGACGTCGAACTCGTCGCCGTCACCACCGTCGTGGGAAACCAGACCTTGGAGAAGGTCACCCGCAACGCCCTGTCCGTGGCGCGCATCGCCGGTATCACCGGGGTGCCGTTCGCCGCAGGATGCCCGCGCCCGCTCGTACGCGACGTCGAGACGGCGCTGGAGATCCACGGCGAGTCCGGCCTCGACGGCCCGCTGCTGCCCGAGCCGCGGCTCGAACTGGACCGGCGGCACGCCGTCGACCTCATCATCGACACGGTCATGGCGCACGAGCCCGGCGAGATCACCCTCGTCCCGACGGCGGGCTTGACCAACATCGCCCTCGCCGTGCGCAAGGAGCCCCGCATCGCCTCCCGCGTCCGCGAGGTCGTCTTGATGGGCGGCGGCTACCACCAGGGCAACTGGAGCGCGGTCGCCGAGTTCAACATCATCATCGACCCCGAGGCCGCGCACATCGTCTTCAACGCGCCCTGGCCCGTCACCATGGTCGGCCTCGACCTCACCCACCAGGCGCTGGCGACCCCCGACGTCGTCGAGAAGATCGCCGGTGTCGGGACCCGGCCCGCCCGCTTCGTCGGTGAGCTGCTCGACTTCTTCGGCGCCACCTACCGCGAGGCCCAGGGCTTCGCGCACCCGCCCGTGCACGATCCGTGCGCCGTCGCCTACGTCATCGACCCCGACGTGATGACCGTGCGCAAGGCCCCCGTGGACATCGAACTGTCCGGCGGCCTCACGCTCGGCATGACCGTCACCGACCTGCGCGCGCCCGCCCCCGAGGACTGCCACACGCAGGTCGCCGTCGAGCTGGACCGCGACCGCTTCTGGGCCCTCGTGGTGGACGCCCTCGAGCGGATCGGCGACGTGGCCCCGTGAGTGCGCCGACCTCGGCCGGCGCCCGCGGCACGCGGGCGCGGCCGGTGCGCGTCGGCGTACTCGTCACCGCACTCCTCGTCGCCTGCTTCGCCTTCCAGCTGAACGCGAGCATGCTCAGCCCGGCGCTGAGCAGCATCGAGCGGACGCTGCACGCCAGCTCGGCCGAGATCGGCCTCACGCAGACGGCGTTCTTCACCTCCGCCGCGCTCTTCTCCCTCTTCCTCCCGCGCCTCGGCGACTTCGTCGGGCGGCGCAGAGTGCTGGCCGGCATGCTCGCCCTCATGGCCGTCGGCTGCGTGGTCGCGGCGCTGTCGCAGAGCGTTCCGATGCTCTTCGCGGGCCGCATCATCCAGGGCGTCTCCGGGCCGACCGTACCCCTGTGCCTGATCATGCTGCGGGTCGAGGTGAGCGACCCGAAGAAGTACGGCACCCTGCTCGGCGTCATCACGGCCGTCAACGGCGGCATCGCCGGTGTGGACTCCCTCGTGGGCGGCTACCTCGCCGACCACCACGGCTTCCAGTCGGTCTTCTGGGCCATGGCGATCGTCGCCGCCCTCGCCACCGTCCTGGCCGTCACCATGACCCCGGAGTCGAAGGCGGAGACCGCCACGGGCGACGGGACCCGCGCCGCGGCCCGCATGGACTGGCCGGGTGTGGTCCTCCTCGTCGTCTCCGTCGGCGCCCTGCTCATCGCGCTGAACGAGGCCGGCAAGCTGGCCGCCGCGCACTGGCCGCTCGTCGCCCTGCTCGTGGTCGTCGCCGCCGCGGCCTTCGCGCTCTTCTGGCGCACGGAGAGCCGCAGCTCCCACCCGCTGGTCGCCACCCACCACCTCAAGCGGCGTGCCACCTGGGCGACCCTGCTGACCACGGTGCTCACCATGACCGGCGTGTTCGCCGTCATGAACGGGCTGATCCCCGCCTTCGCCCAGGACGCGGCGGCAGGATTGGGCATGTCCGCCGAGCAGTCGGCGTGGTGGACGCTGACTCCGTACGCGCTGGCCGGGCTCGCCATGGGGCCCGTGGCGGGGCGGCTCGCGGCCACGTTCGGGTACGGGCGCGTGCTCCGCTTCGGTCTGATCGGCGCCGCCGCGACCGTCGTGCTGATGATCGTCACGTTGCACGGTGAGTCGCGGGCGATGCTGCTGGTGGCCTCGCTGCTGGTGGGCGTCACCTACGCGGGCGTCGGCAACATTGTCCTCAACGGGCTGGGCATCGTGCACTCGCCCCGCGAGAACCCCGGCTTCCTGCCGGGGCTCAACGCGGGCGCCTTCAACCTCGGTTCCGGCCTCAGCTTCGCGGTGCTCTACGCGGTCAAGACGGCGGCCCAGCCCGCGGACCAGGCGTCCCCCGCCGGATACGAGGCGGGCATGATCGCCGGTGTCGTGCTCATCGCCGTCGCGGTCGGCACCTCGTTCCTCATCCCGAAGCCGGTGGAGGCGGAGGCGCGCTGACGCGGGGCCCGGCCGACGGCTCGGCGGGCCCCAGGGCATCCGCTGGGGCGGACGCCCCCTCGCCACCGCAGCCTGTAGAACCCGGCGGACCTACGCGGTCACGAGCACACTAGTGAGCCCAGGGCGGTGTGATGGTGTTGCCGTCAGCCAGTTCGGCGGTGAGCCCGACTCGTGTGGTGACCCACATGTGGGCGGGCTGGTCGGTGGTGTTGGCGACCGCCACTGCGGAGCCCGCAGGTGCCACTGCTGCGTCACCTGCGCGGAGTTCGGCGCTCTCACCGTCGATGGTGAGTCGGAGGCGACCGGAAAGGGCGTAGAAGGCCTCCTCTTCGCTGATCGTGTGAGTCGGCCCCGTCATTGCGGCCGGGATCTCGACGCGCCAGGCGGCGAGGTCCCGGCTGCCGGTGTCCGGACGGACGTAGGAAACGAAACGGCCACCGTGAACCTTGTGTACGACGGCCTCGTCACTGCGGATGAACGGCATGCTCCGGCCTTCCTCTAGACAAGCTACTTGTCTAGATAGACAAGCGGTTTGACGAGTTATAGTCAAGACCATGGACGACGCCCTGGCCTTCTCCGCGCTCGTGCTGGCACTCTCCGGACAGCTGGTGCAGGAAATCCACACCAGCGTGTCCCAGCAGGGATTCGAGGACCTACGACCAGCACACGGCTTCGCCTTCGCCCGCATTTCTGCAGGCGGCGCCACCACGTCCGACCTGGCCGAGCACCTGGGGGTGACCAAGCAGGCCGCCGCTCAACTGGTCGAGGAGCTGGTCCGAAAGGGCTACGTGGTGCGGCATCCACACCCATACGATGCCCGCGCCCGCCTCCTGGGACTGACCGAGACGGGCTGGGCCGCTGCGCGCGGCGCCGACCAGGCAGCCCGGGCTGCCGTCGCACCGTGGCGAGAGGCACTTGGCCAGGCGCGCTTCAGCGCACTCGTCGCCGACCTGACACTCCTTGCACCGTCGGGACCGATCCGCCCTGCCTGGTGAGCCGATGGCCCACCTCCCGGTGACCGCCGGCCGCGAACGAACCGTCCGCCCGGGCAACCGGGGGCAGTGTGAACAGGGCAATCAGCGAGATCGTGATCGCAGTTCCGGGCGTCGGCGGCACGCTCGCCGACGCCGTGCTACGGACATGCGCAGGACGGCCAAGGCGTGTGGCCCGTGCGGCTGGGACGTATCGGCCCAGGCTGGGCTTACCGGTACCGACGCCTGCCGGCAGCAGTCGGACATGCGGACAGGGGACGGCCCCGGCTGGAGGGGGGGATTCCAGCCGGGGCCTGCTTGGGGTGGCGTGCGGGAGGGCGGTCGCCTCTCGGCGAGTGGCTCCGTGGGGCTTCAGCCGAACGATCTTCCCCACGGGCTATGGGTGAGGCCCGGGGACACTGTCCCCTCCCGCAGCCACACCGATGTCAACGGGACCTCGCCTCGGATTGTTCCGCCTTGCCCGCCGCTCCGCCTGTGATGTGTGGCATATACAACCGCCCGGGCACCCCCGCGGCGCCCCGCGCTCGGCACGCAGGACCGCGGCGACCCCGGGCGGCCGGGGCGACTCACTCGCGGTCGGAGGCCACCAAGGCGTCCTCAGACGCCTGCGATGCCTTCGACGCCTGCGACGCCGGGGCCTCCGGGGCCGCCGGAGCGTCCTCCGCCGCCCGCGACTCGGGCGGCGGGGCAGCGGCGGACGGCGGCCCGGCCGCCAGGATGCCCTGCTCCAGAGCCATCTCCTTGGCCACACGGGGAGCGGTCCACAGCGTCGGGAGCATGATGAAGCCGACGGGCACGGCCGTGACGACGATGAACGACTGGAGCGCCGTGATGCCGCCGTCACCGACGACGATGAGCACAGCCGCCGCCGCACCCATGAGCAGGGCCCAGAAGGCGCGTACCGCCCGGGTGGGTTCGCCGAACTTCGTTCCGGCGGCGGCGATGCTGTACGACATCGAGTCGGTGGTCGTCACCACGAACGTGATGGTCAGCAGGAGCAGCGCGACCGCGACGACAGCGCCCATCGGCAGCTGCTCGGCCATGGAGATGACGGCGGCGTCCATGCCGACGGCCTTGAGCGGGCCCGAGATGGTGCCGGGGCTGCGCTGTTCCAGGAAGATGCCGGTGCCGCCGAACACGGTGAACCAGAACATGGTGGCCAGCGGGGGAATGATGGCGGTGGAGACCACGAGGTCGCGCACCGTGCGACCCCTGGAGATGCGCGCCACGAAGATCGACATCAGCGGCCCGTACCCGAGGAACCAGCCGAAGAAGAAGACCGTCCAGGAGCCGAGCCACGTGTGGTCGCCCCGGTTGAGGGCCAGCGGCACGAAGTCCCGCGCGTACTGGCCGAGCCCGCCGAGGAAGGAGTCGAGCACGAAGCCCAGGGAGCCGAGTACGAGGAAGACGGCCATGAGGGCGACGGCGAGCCAGACGTTGGCCTTGCTGAAGAACTGGATGCCGCGGCTGACGCCACTGGCGACGGACAGCACGGCGACGACGGTCAGCAGGACGATGACACCGAGCTGTACGGGGTAGCCGCCGGAGATGCCGAACACCTTCGAGAGCCCGTAGGAGACCTGGAGCCCGAGGAAACCGATCGGTCCGACGGTCCCGGCCACCACGGCGATGACGCACACGATGTCGACGGCCGCTCCCAGCTTGGAGTGCCGGATGCGCTCGCCGAGGAAGGGGTACAGCAGCGTCCTGGGGCGCAGCGGCATGCCGCGTTCCTGGCCGCGGATCATCACGATCGAGGCGAGGGTCCCGAGGACGGCCCAGGCGAGGAAGCCCCAGTGCGCGAAGCTCTGGGACAGTGCCGCGTTGGTCGCCTGCTGGGTGCCGCTCTTGACGCCCTCGTAGAACGGAGGCGTCTCCACGTAGTGCTGTACCGGCTCACCCGCTGCGAAGAAGACGCCGCCGCCCGCGAGCAGCGTCGACATGATCATCGCGACCCACTGGAACCTGCCGTACTCCGGGCGCGCCCCGCTGCCGCCCAGCCGCACCCTGCCGAACCGGGAGAAGCCCAGCCACAGCGCGACGCCGAACGTCGCCAGCAGGAGCACCTGCCACAGCGGGCCGAACCAGCGCGCGGCGAAGGTGAAGACGGCGTTCACGACGTTGCCCGTGGCGGTGGGCGCGATCAGCGCGGCGAGGACGAAGGCGAGGAGCAGCCCGCCGCTGATCGCGAGCACCGGCACGTCGGTGCGTGAGCGGTCACCGGACGGCGGCGTGGCCGCCGCCGTATGACACCCTTCTTCACCGTCCGTGGTCGGCTCAGTCCCGGCAGGGACAGCCGCACCGGTGGCGGTTCGGGCATTCGGAGTCGGCATGGGATTCCTTGCGGGAGGGGTCAGTCGGGGTGGGGACATGACGCACCGCATGGACGCACGCGCTCTCGAGACGCAGGACCGCTCGGTGCGCGGGTCAGTGGCACAGGCTGCTATCCACACGGCGACGCGGTCAAATTTCGGACAGTACGGCAGCCCCCCGGGCCCCCCTTCTGACGTGCGGTTTTCCGTCCCGGTGGGGAGTCGGTGGTTGAGAAGGATCACCCTTGGCCGCATCGCGCCGGCGTGTGGAGGGAAGGCGGGCCGGGCCGCGGTCGTTCAAGGGACGGGCCGCTCGGGGAGCGGTTCTTTCACCAAGCGGGCCGCTCGGGGAGCGGCCCGTACGAGGAGTCGGTCGTACAGGGAGTGGTCGCTCATGCAGATCGGGGAACTGGCTCGGCGCACCGGTGCGAGCCGACGGTCGATTCGCTACTACGAGCAGCAGGGACTGCTGGAAGCGGAGCGTACCGCCAGTGGATGGCGGGTCTACGAGGAGAGAAGCGTGCAGCGGGTGCTGAACGTGCGGGAGCTGCTCGGTGCCGGGCTCACCATCGAGGACATCCGCCAGGTGGTTCCGTGTCTGGACATGAAGACCGAGGACTTCCTGGCCTGCCGGGACAGCCCCGACGAAGTGCTCGCGATGTACGAGGGACGGCTTGCCGCCGTGGAGGCGCGGGCGGCGGAGCTGGCACGCTACCGGACGGAGTTGGCCGAGCGGATCGCGATGCTGCGGGCCGGCCGGCCCGGCGAGGAACTCGGCGAGGTGCTGCGCCGTGTCCAGGCGGGTTCCGGGACTTGAAGGTGACACCGGTGTCAGTACCTAGCGTGCGGACACATGAGTGCTGTTTCCGCAGAGAGGCCCGGGCTGCCGGGCTGGTTGTACGTGGTGTTCCTGGCTGCGCTGGCCACGGCCACGGACGAGTTCATCATCGCCGGAGTGCTGCCCGCCGTGGCCGGCGACCTCGGAGTGGGTGTCGCGGCTGCCGGGCAGTTGGTCACCGCGTTCGCCGTGGCGTACGCGGTCGGTGCGCCGACCCTGGCGGTGGTGTGCGAGCGGTTTCCCCGCCGTACGGTCATGGCGGTAGCGCTGGCGGTCTTCGTGCTGGCGAACGTGGCCGCGGCCGTTGCGCCCGGCTACTACGCACTCCTGGCGGCCAGGGTCGTCGCCGCGCTGGGGGCCGCGGTGGTCACCTCCGCGGCCTTCGCCACCGCGGCGGCCGGTGCGCCCGAGGGAGAGCAGGGCCGGTATCTGGGGGTGGTGACGGCGGGCATGACGGCCGCCCTGTTCACCGGCGTCCCCGTGGGCTCGTGGCTGGGCGGCGCGATGGGCTGGCGGGCCACCTTCTGGCTGATCGCCGCGGTGGGCACGGCTGCCCTCGTGGGCGTGCTGACGACCGCGCCGACCGTGCCGGGCGCCGCCCCCGCACCCTGGCGTGAGCGGCTCGCGCCGCTGAGGAACGCCGGGGTGCTGCGGCTCGTCGCCGTCACCTTCCTGGCGGCCGGCGGCGGGCTGATGTTCTACACCTATCTGGGCGCCTACACCGCCCAGGTCGTCCCCCGCCCCGGCGGTCTGCTCTCGTTCCTCCTCTTCGTGGTCGGGCTCGCGGGTCTGGCCGGCGCGCTGCTGGCGGGCCGTGCCACCGACGTGTGGGGTCCCGCCAGGAGCCTGCGGCTGGTGGTCGGCGGACACGCGCTGGCGTTGGGGCCGGCCGCCGTGCTGGTCTTCACCGGCGTGGAGAGCCCCCTCGTGCTCGCTGCGGTGGTCGGCTGCTGGGCCGTCTTCGCCTGGGGCCTCACCCCTCCCGTGCAAGGAGGCATCCTCGCGGCGGCAGGGCCGTCCAGGGGGATGACCGCGCTGGCACTGAACATCTGCGGCCTGTACCTGGGCACCGGGGTCGCGGGAGCCGCCGGCGGCGCGGTGATCAACGCGGTTGGCGCCCGGTATCTCCCGCTGGCGGCCATGCTGTTGATGGGGCTGTCCTTCGCCGTGAGCTGCTTCTCTCCGGGGAGGGCTCCTGTTCCCGGCGCGCTTCGGCTGACCGCCTCTCCCGAGCCGCCGGGCTGCCCTACCGCTCCCGCCGGCGGGCGGGAGAGGTGATGCGGACGACGGCTTCCAGGGTCAGTGCGCGCTCATGGGGCTCACGGGCCAGCGCGCGGTGCAGTGTCATCCCCTCGATGAGCGCGTCGAGCTGGCGGGCCGTGCCCGGGTCGAAGTGCTTCTCCAGGTGGACGCGGCTGCGGTGCATCCACGCGTGGGTGAGCTCCCGGTACGACGGCTGGCGGGCGGCGAGCGTGTACAGCTCCTGGGTGAGCACGAGGTCGCGTTGGCTTTCCTCAGACAGCGCGTGGACGAGGTCGGCCACCGCCTCCCTGGCCTGGTCGCGGTCGGCCGCGGCGGCGAGGTGTGTGTCGAAGACGGCGACGATGTGGTCGGTGAAGCTGCGAAAGGCTTCCCGGAGCAGCTGGTCGATGCCGCTGAAGTGGTAGGTCATCGAACCCAGAGGGACGCCCGCACGCGCGGCGATCCTGCGGTGGGAGACGCGCGCGATGCCCTCCTCGGCGATGAGGTCGAGGGTGGCAGCGATGATGCGCTCGCGCCGCTGAGGGTCTGTGCGTCCGGTCGTCATGGCAGCAGGCTCACAGGTTCCGGGCCGACCGGGTGGGTTTTCCCGACGGCGACGACGTGGCCGGCGACGTTCCTCGCCTCCGGAGCGGCGCCGGGACAGCAGCGTTGCTGATGTCCGCACCTGGCGGGAGGGCGAAGCGCCGGCGGAGCGGGGCGTTGCGCCGCGTGGCCACGATCGTAGCCTGCCGATATGGAGGGCTGTGTGCGTCCCGGCCGCCGCGTGCGTCCCGGCCGCCGTGTACGTCCCGGCCGCCGTGTACGTCCCGGCCGCCCTGTACGTCCCGGTCGAAGGGCCGGAGGTTTCCCGGCGCCGCTCAGCGGCGCCGGGCCTGCAGGACTCCGGCGAGCGAGAGGACGAGAAGTCCGGCCAGAGGTACGACCAGCAGGCCCACGCGGAGGTTCGCCGCGTCGGCGACCAGTCCGACGACGGGCGGGGAGACCAGGAAGCCGAGCCGCATGAGCCAGGAGACGACGGTGAGCCCCGAGCCGGGCTTGAGTCCCGGCAGCTCATCGGCTTCGTGCATGGCGGCGGGGACGAGCGTCGCCGATCCGAGCCCGGCCGCGGCGAATCCGAGAACGGTGCCGGGGACCGTGGGCACGGCGAGCGCGGTGCCCATGCCCACCGCGGTGATCAGTCCGCCGGTGCGGGCCACGGTCCGCTGGCCGAACCGGTCGACGAGGCGGTCGCCGAGGAGGCGGCCGACGAACTGGGCTCCGACGAGCGCGATGTAACCGGAGGCCGCCAGCGCGGCCGACGCGTGCAGCGAGCCGGAGAGGTAGAGCGCGGCCCAGGAGTTGCCTGCGTCCTCGACGAGCGTGCCTGCCGTGGCGATGAGAACGAGTGCGCCCAGTACATAAGCGGTACGGGCACCTGTCGTCGTACGCCGTGCCGGCCGCGGGTCGCGGCTGTCGGTGGTCTCCGCGTCCGCGACCGGTTCCGTCTCGGGGCCTGGCAGACAGAACCGCAGGGCGACGCATGCGGCGGCGGCGAACACGGCCGCCGAGACCAACAGGTGCTGCCCTCGGGGGAGTCCGAGCGCGATGGCACCGGCGGCCATGCTTCCGCCGGTGACGGCCCCGATGGACCAGATGGCGTGGAAGGAGTTGATGATGGAGCGTCCGTAGCGGCGCTGCACCCGCAGGCCGTGGGCGTTCTGGGCGACATCGGTGATGGCGTCCATCGCTCCGGCCAGGAACAGTGCTCCGGCGAAGAGCACCACCGAGTCGGCCAGGGCCGCTGCCAGAATCCCCGCACCGGTCAGCAGGGTGCTGGCGACGGCCACCCGGGCCGAGCCCAGCCGGCGGATGAGTATTCCGGCAGCCAGGCCGGCCGCGATGGCGCCTGTCGGGAACGCGGCGATGGCCAGCCCGTAGGTGGCGTTGCCCATCTGCAGATCGGCCTTGATCTGCGGATACCTCGGCAGAAGGTTGGCGAACAGCGCTCCGTTGGTGAAGAAGAGTACGGCAACGGCTACGCGTGCCCGCCGTTCGGCCTGGGCAGGTCTGCGCAGTACGTCGACAGTCATGCGCGGAACCCTATCGGCGGAGCGTACGAACGTACACTCTATTTTTGTTCCGTGCCCGCGGTCGGAGCGAGGCGCGGCGAGGGGCTCGGGACGCCGCTGGATGACCGGTCAGCGCCGGGCTCCGCGTCAGCCTACGGACCCGCGTCCGCCTACGGACCCGCGTCAGCGTGCGGACCCGCGTACCGTCCTCGCGCGTCCGGCCACGGCCAGCAGCAGCGCTCCGGTGACCGTGATGACGACGGCGATGGCGAACGCCGTGGTCCACGAGCGCGCGTGCTCCACCACGGCCCCGGTGACGAGCGGGGCGAGGAAACCGGCGCACCCCGCGATGAACTGCACGACCCCCGCGACCGAGCCGTAGCGCGGCCCGGGAACCTCCTCGGCGACCACCGTCCAGTACTGCGCGCCGGTGAAGTAGAGCAGGAAGACGATGACGGCCATGAGCGCCACGGCTTCGCCGGCGCTCCCGACGAGTGCGATGCAGCCGAAGAGCAGGGCGGTGAGGATCAGACACACCACGATCGTCCAGCGGCGCACGGTGGCCGCGGCCCCGAGCCGGCGCACGAGCCAGTCGGTGGCGACCCCGCCCGCGATCATGCCGATGCAGCCGCCGACCCAGGGGATGGCACCGGCGACGGCCAACTGGTCCAGATCGATGCCCCGCTCACTGACCAGGTAGGTCGGGAACCAGGTCAGGAAGACGTTGAGGATCCAGGCGTAGCCGAAGTAGGCCAGCGCCGTGGCCCAGATGACCGGCCGGGCGACGTAGTGCCACATGCCGGGCAGTGCGGAGGACACCTGCTCCGCCGGTCCGTCTCCGGCACGGTCTTCCTCGCCGCCCGCGGCCTTCTCGTCCTCAGCGACCCCTTCGCTTCGCGTGCCCCGGATCTCGCGCAGCTCCGCGGGCCGCACCCAGGGGTGCCGCTCGGGGGTGTCCCGTACGACGGCGAACCAGCCGACGGTGAACAGCACTCCGATGACGCCGAAGATGATGAAGGGGACCCGCCAGTTGCCGTCCGTCGCCTCGATGACGGCGACCACGACAGGCGTACCGATGGCTCCCCCCAGGGGCGTGGCGGCGTTGGCGACACCGACCGCCGTTCCCAACTCCCGCTTGGGGAACCAGGTGTTCATGAGCTTGGCGGTGACCGTCGCCTGCGGGCCCTCGGCGGCGCCGAACAGGATCCGGATGACCAGGAAACTCACGAGTCCTGCTCCTGCGGCCGTCGCCGCGGTGAACACCGACCAGGCCAGGGCGGCCCAGCCCATGGCCTTGCGGGGGCCGAAGCGGTCGGCTGCCCAGCCGCCGAGGAAGCCGAAGGGCGCGTAGGAGAGGGCGAAGATGCTCAGGATCCAGCCGAACGCGGTCTCGGAGAAGCCGAACTCGCTGATGATGTACGGCGCGGCGACACCGATGGCGGCCCGGTCGGCGTAGTTGAGGCCCAGGACCATGAAGTCGGCGGCGAGTATCGCCCAGCGGGCGCGCAGCCGAGGCGGCCGGCCGCCGCCGGGCGCGGCGGCGGCACCCTGGAAGAGGGCGGGGG
>NZ_JASKYT010000089.1:0-22628 GCF_041028275.1 Streptomyces sp. PU-14G | reverse complement strand
GGGCGCGCCGTTCGGTCCGAGCCCGCACCTCGTAGGGCAGCCCTGCGGGCGGTACCCGGTGCAGCCGCACGAGAACCTGCCAGGTACCGGCTGTCAGGGGGCCAGGCAGGTAGCCGGGGGTGGCCCAGGCCTCCGTCACCGTGAAGGCGTCACGGGCGCCGCCCGACCAGCCGCGGAAGTCGCCCGCAGGACCGAGGAGTCCGAGATCGAGCACGCCGGTCCGGTGCGGGTAGGCCAGCGTGACGGTGAGGGCGCCGGCATCGGTGCCGACCTCGAAGGGCAGTGTCCGCAGGACGTTCTCGGCGCGCGCCTCCATCGTCCAGGTGCCGCGGTGCACCTGGTCGGCGGCGGTCAAGCGGGCACCTCGGCGGGGGCGGCGGGCGCGGCGCCGACGAGCTCTCCGTCGCGGTAGAGCAGGGCACGGTTCTCGCGGGGCACGGCCCAGCCGCGGGCGCCGAGGGCCGGCTCGTGCTCCTCGGGGACGACGACCTGCACGCTGAGCCCGCCGTCGCACTCCAGGGTGACCAGGTGCGCGCTGCCCAGGTTCTCCACGACGGAGACGGTGCCGCTCAGCGCGTCGTCGACGGCGCGCTCGGACCACCGCAGGTACTCGGGGCGCACTCCGTAGACGACCTTGTCGCCCTCTTCGACGTGCGCCCGCGCGCCGTCGGGCACCGGCAGTGCGCATCCGGCGACGCGCACCGCACCGCCGCCGGCCACCAGTTCGCCGTCGAGCAGGTTCATCGGGGTCGATCCGATGAACGAGGCGACGAACGTGCTGGCGGGGCGGCGGAACACCTCGGTGGGCGTGCCGACCTGGCGCAGTTCGCCGCTCTCCATCACGGCGATGCGGTCGGCCATGGCCAGCGCCTCGGCCTGGTCGTGGGTGACGAAGACGGTGGTGACGCCCAGCTCGCGCTGGAGCTTCTTCAAGAAGGTGCGCGCCTCCAGGCGCATCCGGGCGTCCAGGTTGGACAGCGGCTCGTCGAAGAGGAAGACCCGCGGGTGGCAGGCCATGGCGCGGGCCAGCGCGGCGCGCTGCTGCTGGCCGCCGGAGAGCTGCCCCGGCCTGCGCTCCCCCAGGTGGCCCAGGCCCAGTTCCCCGGCCGTCTCGCGGGCCTTGGCCGCGCGTTCGCTCTTGGCCACCTTCTTGATCTTGAGCGGGTAGGCGATGTTCTCGTGGACCGTCATGTGCGGGAAGAGGGCGTAGTCCTGGAAGACCATGGCGATGTCCCGCTCGCCCGGCGGCAGCGCCGTGACGTCCCTTCCGGCGATGTGGACGCTGCCGCCGGTGGCGTCCTCGAGACCGGCGAGGGTGCGCAGCAGCGTCGACTTGCCGCATCCGGAGGGGCCGAGCAGCGCGAAGAACTCGCCGTCCCGCACGGTCAGGTCGAGATCGCTGAGCGCCCGCACACCCCCGGGATAGACCTTGGCGAGCCGGTTCAGGGTGATGTCTGCCATCAGGCCTTGATCCCTCCGTGGAAACGGAATCCGTAGCGGCGGCTGACGAAGAGGAACATCAGCACGACCGGCAGGGAGTACAGGAGCGAGAAGGTGGAGATGAGAGCCAGGTCGGGCTGGCCGCCCTCGGTGTAGAAGGTGTACATGACGACCGCGGCGGGCGACTTGTCGGGCGACCGCAGCAGCAGGAACGGAATGAGGAAGTTGCCCCACACCTGGGCGACCGTCCACACCCCCACCGTCGCCAGGCCCGGCCGTACGACGGGGACGACCACGTCCCGCAGGACGCGCAGCGGCGAGGCGCCGAAGACCCGCGCCGACTCCTCGTAGGAGCGGGGCGTGGTGTCCATGAAGTCCTTGAGGATGAAGATCGCCGCGGGCAGCAGCCCGCCCGTGAGGACGAGGATGACGCCCAGGTAGCTGTCGACCAGGTTGAGTTCGGCCGCCAGCAGGAAGATCGGCACCATCGCGGCGGTGCCGGTGACGATCGAGGAGAGCAGCAGCAGCGCGTACAGCAGCCCGTCGCGGCCACGGATGTGCACACGGCTGAGCGCGTAGGCGGCCAGCGCGGAGAGCGCGACGACGAGCACGGCGCTGCCGACGGCCAGGACGAGCGAACTGGCCAGCGAGTTGACGGCGTTCGGGTTGTCCCACAGCCGTGCGAAGTTGGCGAGCGTGAAGTCGGGGAGGGAGGCGGTGATGCCGGGGCGCTCGTCGAAGGGCGCGCTGGCCAGCCAGAGCATCGGCAGCGCGAAGAACGCCAGCGCCAGGGCGACCAGGAGGTAGGCGCCGACGCCGCGCAGCAGCGCGCGGACCGGGTCGCGGCCGTCGGCGGCGCGCCGCGGGGTCGCGGCACTCATGCGGTTCCCTCCTTCGCGGCCGGCGCGTCCGCGGGCGGGGCGGCGGGCGCGCCGTCCTCGTCCGTGGGGCCTCCGCTTCCGCGCGCCGCGGTCCGGCGCTTCCCGCTGCCGCGCGCCTTGTTCTTCTGGCCGAGCAGGCGCAGGTAGATGACGGCGACGACCAGGTTGATCAGCAGCATCAGGAAGGAGAGGGCGGCGCCGTAGCCGAGTGCGCCGCTGCCGAGCGCGGTCTTGTAGATGTGCACGGGGAGGGTCTCGGTCGCCCCGTTGGGCCCGCCCGCGGTGATCAGGAAGGGGGTGAAGTCGTTGAACGTCCACAGGCTGATCAGCAGCAGGTTCGTCAGGACGTGGCCGCGGATGCGGGGGAAGACCACGTCGCGCAGTTGCTGCCACCCGCTCGCCCCGGCGAGCCGCGCGGTCTCCAGGTGGGAGGCGGGCACGTTCCCGAGGGCGGCGCTGTAGAGCATCATCGAGAAGGCGCTGCCGCGCCAGATGTTGTAGACGATGATCGACAGCATCGGATGGTCCAGCAGCCAGGCGGCGCCCGGGGTGTGGAGCAGGGTGTTGAGGGTGCCGCCGTCGCGGTCGAGGAAGGCGATCCACAAGAACGCGACGACCGAACTGGGCAGGATCCACGCCAGCATGACGAGCGCTTCGAGAGTGGTCCTGAGCCGGCCCGCGCGCTCCCGCATCCACCAGGCGAGGGCGAAGCCGAGCCCGGCCTGGCCGATGACGGCGGAGCCGAGGACGAACAGCAGGGTCAGCCACAGGGAGTGCAGGAAGTCGTCGTCGCCGAGCGCCCTGGTGACGTTGTCGAGGCCGACGAAGGAGGGGTCGATGGCGGGGATGCCGGTGAGCCGGTAGTCGGTGGCGCCCAGGTACAGCGTCCAGACCGCGGGCAGCACGAGGAAGAGCGCGATCAGGACGAGCGCCGGGGCGACGAAGGCGGCGGCCCTGCGCCTGCCGAGCCCGGCCGCATCCCGCTCGGGCTCGCCGCCCCGGGCGCCGGCGCCGCCGGCGGGCTGTCCGCCCGCCCGGGTGGCGGACTCAGCCGATGACGTGGTCGCTGCCACCGAGCACCTCCAAGAGCTCCTTGCGGTAGGCCTGCGCGGCGCGGCCGGGGTCCTTGCCCGCGACGACCTGCGCCGTGGCCTCCTGGAGCGCGAGGGAGACGGCGGTGTAGGCGGCGAGCGGGGGCCGGTAGGCGGTGACGGGGAGCGCCTTGTCGGCGCAGAAGCGGAGCATGGGGTCCTGGTCGAGGACCGCGTCGTTGACGTCGTCGCGTTCGGTGATCATGGCGCTGTCGCCGAGCCGGGCCTTCAGGGCCGCCGGGGAGTGCAGCGCGGTCAGCAGCTCGAAGGCCGCCCGGGGGTGTCGGGTGTGCGGGTTGAGGACGTGGACGGCGCCGCCGGAGAGGCTGATGTGGTCGCGGCCACCGAGGCCTTCGCCGGGCGCGCGGGCCGGGAAGAGGGCGTATCCGACATCGTTGTCACGGCTTTTCATGGCGGCGGTGCCCGTCTCGGGAGCGATCACGTCCCGCCAGAAGTAGTCCCCCTCGGCGAGGATGCCGAGCCTGCCCTCGGAGAAACGCTCGAAGGACTTGTCGCGCCCCTTGGCCTCCTGCTGGAGCTTCGGATCGCCCAGACCGCTCCCGTACATGTCGCGGTAGAAACCCAGCACCGCACGGAGCTCGGGGGTGTCGCCGTACCACCTGTCCCCCTTGGACACCCATCCGCCCGCGCCCGCCAGCAGCGGCAGAACGCCCTGCATGGTGGTGGCCTCTCCCATGGCGGTACCCGCGTTGACCTGGAGCGGGGTGACGCCCTCCAGCCGCTTGAGCTTGCGGGCCGCGTCGAGGACGTCCCGCCAGCTCGCCGGCTGCCAGTCGGCGGGCAGCCCGGCCTTGCGGAAGAGGGGCTTGTGGAAGTAGAGGACCCGGGCGTCCGTGCCCGCGGGTATGCCGTACAGCTGGTCCTCGAAACGGGCCAGCGAGCGCACCTTGGGGCTGATCTGCCGCCAGCCCTCCCAGTCGGCCATGCCGGGGCCGGCCACCTCACGCAGCGGTTCGATGTAGCGGGCCTGCGCGAACTCGCCCACCCAGATGCCGTCCAGCCCCATGATGTCGGGACCCGCCTGGGCCTTGAGGTCGAGAGCGAGCTTGGTCTTGTACTGCTCGTCGTCGACGCCGCTGGGCAGGAACTCGGCACGCACGTCCGCGCCCTTGGCCCGCTGGTCCTCGACGAAGCGGGGAATGACCCACTTCTCGATCCAGTCCGCCTCGTCGGCGTTCTTGCCGCCCGAGACGGCGTTGGTGGCGAGGGTCAGCGCCACGCCACCGCCCGTGTCCCCGCGTGGATCGAGCGCGCTCCCGCAGCCTGCGAGCGCCGCCGATCCCGCTCCGAGAACGGCGGCTCGCAGGGCGGTTCGCCGCGCGATGACTCCCATCCGGGCCCCTCCTCGCGACAGAGATCGTGCCGGAAGGTTGAAGGCTGACACGGGGCCCGCATGACGTAAAGAGCTGTTGTCCTTACCTCTTCGTCACGACGGCGCCCCGGCGGGCCGCCCTGCGCCGACGGGGCGTTGGTGAGGGGCGCGTCCTCGCCCGGGTGGCGCCTGGCGCGGAGGGGCCGGGGGTACCGGAGGGCACCCCGTCCCGCACTTCCCCCCACGCGCCTTCCGCCGGTTCAGGTGCCGGCCTGCGTGGGCTTGATGCCGACGCCCGCCCACAGGCTCACCTGACCGTCGGTCACCGAGTCGAACCGAGCGGCCCCTGCGGTACGGCTGGTACGGGTCTGGGCGGGAATCGCGCCGTTCTCCGGGCGCCACTTGTGCGCGAGGTGGATACCCGGTTCGAGCAGGTCGAGGCCGGTGAAGAACTTCTCGACGTCCGCGCGGGTGCGGGCCTGGGTCGGGACGCCCTTGGCGTTGTAGATGTCCACCAGCCGGCCGACGCCCTCGGGGTCGATGTCGGCGGTGACATGGGTCAGGCACAGGGCCGAGCCGGGCGACAACGCGGCGAGGAGCCGCGACACGATGCCGTACGGGTCGCGGTCGTCGGGTACGAAGTGCAGCACGGCGTTGACGGACAGCACGACCGGCTGGGTGAGGTCGAGCGTCCGGGACAGCGCACTGTCGCCGAGGATCGACTCGGGCTCGGTGATGTCCCCTTCGACGTACTCCGTACGCCCCTCGGGAGTGCCGTCGAGGAGCGCGCGGGCGTGGGTGAGGACGATGGGGTCGTTGTCGGCGTAGACGACACGCGCCTCGGGGCAGGCGGCCTGGGCCACTTCGTGGAGGTTGGGGCTGGTGGGGATGCCGGTGCCGATGTCGAGGAACTGGCGGAAGCCCTGCCGGGCGAGGGCCCTGGTGGCGCGGTGCATGAAGCCGCGGTTGGCGCGGGCGGCGCTGCGGGCCGCGGGCCAGGCCTTCAGCGCCTCCTCCGCACCCGCCCGGTCCTTCTCGTAGTTGGTCTTGCCGCCCAGGTAGTAGTCGTACATGCGGGCGGAGTGCGGCACCCCCATGCCGAGGTCGCGTCCACTGCGGTCCGTCCGTTGACTGTCGTTCACAAGGGCTCCGATCACGTCGCGTGCTGTCCGGTACACCCTGGCGTGCCAGTGCCGTCACCGCCAGATGGCTGTACGCCACGGGGCGTTCGTTCGTTCGCGCTGTTTCCAGGTGTGCCGGCTACAGGATGCCGAGGCGGTCGCCCGCGTCTGCGTCTACGCCCGCCCGCGGTTCCGCATGGCCGGCCCGCCCTGCTGGTCGCCGGCCAGCCGGCCCGCGGCCGGGCGGGCCGGCGACTCGGCTCGGCACGGCGACTCGGCTCGGCACGGCGACTCAGCTCGGCACGGCGACTCAGCTCGGCACGGCGACTCGGCTCGGGTCCGCGATTCGGCTCGGGCTCGGGTGAGCTCCCGCCGTCCGCCCCGCGGAGCACGCACCGCACCCGACGGTTGCGGGCTGCGGCCGGGCGCGCGGTGGGGTGCCGGGTTCAGCCGGCCGGAGTGCGCTTGTCGGCCGTCACGGCGACGCGGTGCATCACGCGCCGGTGGGGCAGGTAGTCGGCGACCGCGTAGTGCTGTGTCCCGCGGTTGTCCCAGAGGACGACCGTGCCCGCTTCCCACTTGAGGCGGACGTGGAAGTCGGGCCGGTTGATGAGGTCGAACAGGTAGGTCAGGATCCTGGCGCTCTCGGGAGCGGAAAGACCGATCACGAACCGCGTGAACGACTCGCTCACGTTGACGTAGGGACGTCCGGTCACGGGATGGTGCGCGATCACCGGATGCACGGCCGTTCCGGCCCGGGTGAGTGCTTCGCTGATCCCTTCGTCGCCTCCCTGCCGGTAGGCGCCGGTCCGGAACGCTCCCATGTCGTGGACGGCCTCGAGCTGTTCGAGGTCACGCCGCAGCCCCGGGTCGAGGGCGTCGTGCACGGCGAACATGCCGGCCCACAGCGTGTCGCCGCCGACAGGAGGGACTTCCACCGCCTGCAGGATCGAGGCGAAGGGCGGTTGGCGCCGGTAGGTCATGTCGGAGTGCCACTCGGCAGCGTCAGGCTTGTCTTCGCCACCCCACGTCAGTACGACGACGTCCTCGTGGTCCGGGTGGGTCGCGTAGGAGTGGTGACGGGCGCCGAGAGTGCCCAGCGCGTCTCCGAGCTGCACCAGGTGTCTCGCGTCGAGGCCGGCGTTCGGGAAGATCAGGACGGAGTGCTCGATCAGGGCGGTGTGCACCATGTCGGCGGTCTCTTCGGAGACGTCACCGTTTTCCAGCGGCAGTGTCGCCGTCGCGCCGAGTGCGGGTGTGAGTCGGTTGCAGAAAAGCCTCATGCTGGGAGGCTAGGAGGCCGCCGCCGGGTCGGACAGACGTCGGCTGGCTGGCCTGGCCCAACCAGAGGTTGGGGTGAGTGTCGAAGAGGAGGGCGTACTGTGCGCTTGCTGGTCCGCGACGTCCGACAGGTGCAGCGGCTCGTCGTTCTCGAAGCGGTGGGCCGCCTCGGCAGCTTCGCCGCGGCGGCGGCCGAGCTCGGCATGTCCCAGCCCGCGGTCTCCAAGCAGATGAAGGCCCTGGAGAACTCGTTGCGGACCGCGCTGTTCGACCGGGACGCCAACCGCTCGCGGATGACGCGGGACGGGGCCCTCCTGCACCAGACCGTCACCGAGGCGTTCGACATCCTCGAGGCCCGGTTGTCCCGGCTGCGGGGGCGCGCCGACCAGTTGCGCGTCGCGGTACAGCCGTCGGTCGCCGAGAGCTGGTTCGTGCCGCGCCTGGGGGACGTGCGCGCCGCGGTCGCACCGACGGACGTACACCTCACCATCTTCGACTCCGAGCACGAGCTCGCCGGCATCGACCACGACGTGAGCGTGCGTTTCGGCGACGGCCCGGCGCCGGGGTCGTGCGCGGAGCCGCTGGTGACCGAGTCGGTGGTCCCCGTCGCCTCTCCCGAGCTCGCCGACAACCTCGGCCTCACCCCGCACTCCCCGGCCGACGCCCTGCTCACGGCACCCCTGCTGCACGTCGACCACACCGGCCGGAGCTGGCAGGACTGGGGGTCCTGGTTCGCCGGGAACGGCCTGACGTACAGCGCCCCTGCCGGCACAGTCGTGTACCCGACGTACGGGAGTGCCGTCCCGCTCGCCATCAGCGGCAACGGCGTCCTGCTGAGCTGGCGCACGCTCATGGGCGACCATCTGCGGCGCGGGCTGCTGCGCGAAGTGGGCCCGGTGGTCACGCGGCCCAGTCGGGGCTACTTCGTGCAGTGGTCTCCCGCGCTCACGCGCGACGCCGGATTCCAGCGCTTCCGCACGTGGCTGAGGACCACGGTCTCCAGCCAGGAGGAGGAAGACCTCCGGCGCTAGCCCCCTCCAGCGTCTCCGGGGGCGGGCGGGGCGGGGCCCCGCAGGGCCCGCGCCGGGTCACCGCACGCGGCGTCTGCCGGTGCGGGTGGTGATGCGGTAGGCCGCCCACAGGAAGGCGATCAGGGCGACGACGATACCGATGATCAGCAGATAGAAGAGGCCCTTGAGGACCGCGCCGAGGATGCCCAGCGCGATCGCCACGAGGACCAGGAACAGGAACAGCGCCATCTCACCCTCCTCTGCTCAGCGGCGCGCCAGGCGGCGTTCGCCGCCCGCGCCCGGGGCGTACTCCAGTTCGTAGTGCGCGAAGACGGACGGTTCGTCCTCGGCGGCGAGCACATCGTCGGTTCCGAGGGACGGGGCGTCCTTCACCTGGCTCTTGGGGTACCTGACCTTGAGGCACTGAGGACCGACGGTGGCTCCCGCCAGGGGAACGAAGACCAGGCGGTGGCGGGTGGGCATGCCCACGGTCACGGTGGCGAAGGAGGGCTGGTCGGTGGCCGTGTCCACGTACACCGACTCCAGCGAGCCGATCCTGCCGCCGCTCTCGTCGACCACGTCGTGCCCGCGCCACTCCCGGATGTCGTCCGGTTCGAACATCTTTCCTCCACATTCGGGGGGCCTGTCTCCATAGTGGCACCGCTTTCCGCACAGCACCCGGCGGTCTGGCCCGGGCGGGACGCCGCTGGTACGGTCCTGACCCGCTCGCAGCCTCAGACGCTTGGACGGGGGGCGCGTATGGACAGGCACGGCGGCGCCGGGCGAGCACGCCTGCCCGCGCTCCTCGCGCTGCTCGCCGTGCTGGTCACGGCGTGCGGCGCGCTGACCCCGGGGACCGCGGCCGACCCCGACCGGCCCAGGACGGTGCCGTCCGACACGGCCGTGCCCAGGGAGGACATCACCCTCACGCTCACCTTCGCGGACGCTCCCGCGCTGGTGGACGCGCTGGCGGCGGCGTTCCACGAGAAGCATCCGCACATCACGATCGAGCCGCGGTACACGCAGTTCGCCGATTACGTCAAAAGCCTCAAGCTCACCATGGCCTCGGACACGGCGCCCGATCTGGCCCAGTTCGCCGTCGGCATGGACGACGTCGCCGCGCGCGGCGACATCCTGGACCTGGGCCCGTACCGGGACGCCTACGGATGGCGGAAGAAGTTCCCGGCGGCCGGTCTCGACCAGCTCACTGGGTCCGGTGAACGCGCCGCCGAGGGGGATCACCTGTACGGGGTACCGGCCGGGCTGTCGATGACGGGGATCTACTACAACAAGGAGCTGGCGCGGAAGGCGGGGATCACCCGGCCGCCGCGCACGCTGGCCGAGTTCGACCGGCAGCTGGCCGCCGTCAAGAAGGCCGGGATGACTCCGCTGGGTGTCGGCGCGCTCGACTCGGGCGGGCTGCACCTGTGGGCGGCGCTGCTCAACAACGCGATGGCGCCCGAGGAGTACCGCGACTGGGTCAAGGGGGCTGAGGGCGCCACCATCGAGACCGAGGAGGCGCTGGCGGCCACCGCGAAGCTGGCGGAGTGGAGCCGTAAGGGCTATGTCGACGAGGCCGCGGGCGGGACCACCCAGAACGACTCCACCGGCGCGTTCGTGCGCGGCCACAGCGTCTTCCTCGTCAACGGCAACTGGGCGGCGGGGCAGCTGTCCCAGGCCATGGGCAAGAAGGCGGGGTTCTTCCTGATGCCCGCCGCCCGCGAGGGCGCCCGTGCCGTCTCCTCGGGCTTCAGCGTCTCGTACGCGCTCTCGTCGCGCACCGAGCATCCGCGGGCCGCGGGCGCCTTCCTCGACTTCCTCGCGTCGAAGGAGGCGCAGAAGATCGTCGCCGCGAACGGTTTCCTGCCGGTCGACGAGGAGGCCGTGCCCGTGCCGAAGGGCGTGCTGGGTGAGGTGGCGCGGGCTCACCGGCGGGTCACCGACGACGACGGCATGAACCACTTCCCCGACTTCACCGCGCCGGGCATGCTCGACCCGCTGCGGGCCGGCGTGCAGAAACTCCTCGCGGACCGGACGACGCCGAAGGCCTTTCTGGCCTCGCTCCAGGACGTGTGGGACGAGCGGTACGGGAGCGGACGATGACGGCGGCCACAGGCCCGCGGGTGGGACGCGGCCGGAACGGGCGCCGCGGGGGCCGTGGAGGCCGCGCCTGGCGCGGTTACCTCTACGTCCTGCCGGCTGCCGCCGTCTATCTGGCGTTCGCCGTGCTGCCCGCCCTGCACACCGCCTACCTGTCGCTGTTCGAGTGGGACGGGGTGACGCTGGGCGAGTGGGCGGGGCTGCGCAACTACCGGGAGGTGTTCACCGATCCGGCGCTGCGCGGCGCGGTGTTCAACGCGCTGGTCCTCGTCGTGTTCTTCGCTTTCCTGCCGATCCTGGCGGGACTGGCGATGACAGGGCTGCTCTCCCTGCCCCGGGCCTCGCTCGGGGGTGCCGGCCCCCGGCGCCGGGGCCTCGGCGTCTACCGGCTGCTTTTCATGCTGCCGCAGGTGGTGCCGCTGGTCGCGGTGGGGGTGACCTGGCGGTGGCTGTACGGCGAGGACGGGCTGGTCAACGAGACGCTGGGCGGGATCGGGCTCGGCGGCTGGGCGCGGCCGTGGCTGGGCGACTTCGACTGGGCGCTGGTCGCGGTGGGACTGGTGGGCACCTGGGTGCTCAGCGGGCTGTGCATGATGCTGTTCCTGGCGGGGGTGCACAAGATCGACCCGCAGGTGTACGAGGCGGCGCGGCTGGACGGCGCGGGCCCGGTGCGGGAGTTCGTCTCGGTGACTCTTCCGCAGCTGCGCGGCGAGTTGGCCGTGGCGCTGACGGTGACCACGGTCGCCGCGCTGGCCAGCTTCGACATCGTCTACGTCACCACCGGCGGCGGTCCTGGCGAGGAGACGACCGTGCCGGGGCTGCTGGTCTACAAGCTGGCGTTCTCCGAGGGGAAGGTGGGGCTGGCCGCGGCGCTGGGAGTGGTGCTGAGTCTGCTGATCCTGGTGCTGGTCTACGTCATCAACCGGCTGTCGCGGACGGAGGGGACGTGAGGCGTGGGGGCGCGGGTATGAACAGGGCGGGCACCGCGTACCGGACGGAGCGCTGGTCCGGGTACGTGCTGCTGACGGCGGGGGCGATCGTCGTCGTCATTCCGTTCCTCAGCGTCTTCCTGGCGTCCATGCAGCCCTCGGGTGAACCGGTCGTCGGCATGGAGTGGCCACAGCGCTGGAGCCTGGACAACTACCGGCAGGCATGGACGGTGGCGGGCTTCTCCTCGCTGATGCGGTCCAGTGCGCTCATCGCCGTCGGCGTGGTGCCGGCCTCGCTGGTGCTGGCCGGGCTCGCCGGGTACGCGCTGGGCACGATGCGGCTGCCCGGCGGTGACGGGGTGGCGGCGCTGTTCGTGGCGGGGCTGACGATCCCGGTGGAACTCATCGTCGTCCCGCTCTACTTCGACCTGCGCGGCATCGGGCTGACCGACTCCTACCTGGGCGTCATCCTGGTGGAGATCGCGCTGTTCCTGCCGTTCAGCGTCTTCTGGATGCGGACGCACTTCCGCACCACTCCCTTGGAGCTGGTGGAGGCGGCACGGATCGACGGGGCGTCCTCGTGGACGATTCTGTTCAGGGTCCTGCTGCCGCTGGCGAGGCCCGCCCTGACGACGCTGGGGGTGCTGGTGTTCATGTGGTCGTGGAACCAGTTCCTGCTGGTGCTGGTGCTCATCCAGGACGCGACCAAGCGCACCGCTCCGGCGGGGCTCGGGTTCTTCGTGGGGCAGAACAACACGGACGTACCGATGCTGGCGGCGGGCACGATCCTGGTGATGCTGCCCATCACGATCGTGTACGTGCTCTTCCAGCGGAGCTTCGTCGCCGGTCTGTTGCAGGGGGCCTTCAAGGGCTGAACCACACCGGTCACGAGCACAGCAGTTCGAACGTCGACCAGTGGTTCCGACCCGCGTCCCCGCCACTTCCGGCCGTTGCGGCCGAAAAGAACGGGGCGCGAGCGAAAGACCCTGCCCCTCCCGGGTGAGTTCACCGGTTGTTCACCGAAAGCGCGGCGGTTCGTCACACAGCGTGGGTGACGATGGAGACCTCCAGACGTGACCGGCGAACCGGGGAGGGGGCCATGCGTCGCTGTGTGACCGCCGTACGGGCGTGCGTCCACGCCTTCGCGGTGCTCCTCGCCCTGCTGCTGGCCGCCCAGGGGGCGAGCGCCCTCCCGTCGGCGACGGCCGAACGCGCGCCCGCCGCCGCCCAGTCCTCGGCGCTCTCGGCGCCGGGCGAGGTCGAGCACGAGAACACCGGCTGCCAGGCACGCCGCGCCGTGCGCACCCCCACCTCGCCGCCGCCTCCCGGCGAACGTCCCCTGTTCGCGGGCTGCCGAGCGGCCCAGTCCCTCGCCGCCACGCACACCAGCGCGCTGCCCGAGACCGGGAGCGCGGGCGTGCCGTGGAGCAGATCCGTCGAGGTCCCCGTCCTGCACCAGGTGTTCCGGCGCTGAGCACGGCCGCGGCACCCGGGTACGCGTGACCCCCGTCCTTCCGCAGCGACGTCCGGCGACGTCGCCTGCGACGCGGCGCGGGGCCCGATCCGGACTGCCGCCCTCGGCTCACTCACCGAAGTCCCACCGGAACGCAAGGTCATCGCATGCGCTCTCTGCTCCCTTACACCCGTGCTTTCCCCGCACGCGTCCGTGACCGCTCCGACGAAGCCGAGCGCTACGCGCGGCTGGCGGACGGCCAGTCCCCCGAAGCCCTCTTCCTCACCTGCTCCGACTCGCGGGTCCAGCCCGCCGTCTTCGCCGGAGCCCTGCCGGGGCAGCTGTTCGAGCTGCGCACGGCGGGCAATGTCGTACCGCCCTACGCCGACGGGCACCCCACCGCCGAGGCCGCCACGATCGAGTACGCGGTACGCGTGCTGGAGGTGCCCGAGATCGTGGTGTGCGGCCACTCGCACTGCGGGGCGGTCGGCGCGCGGGTGCGCGGCGACGACCTGGCGGCCGTGCCCGCCGTCGACGGCTGGCTGACCACCCAACTGGCGCCCGTGGAGGAACTGGCGGGCGACGGCGACGAACGGAACCGCCCCGATGTGGCCACCGCCGTCCAGCGCCACGTACGGGTCCAGCTCGCACGGCTGCGCGGCTACCCGTGCGTGGCCGAACGGGAGGCGGCCGGGCAGCTCGGGCTGCGCGGCTGGTTCTACACCGTCCACACCGGCCAGGTGCTCGAACTGGACGCGCGCACCGACGCGTTCCTCCCGCTGTGAGGGGTTCCGCCATGACGCACACGACACACACGGACAACGCCGGGCGCCGCTCCTCCCTGACCGCCCGGCTCAACCCCTTCCGCAGCCGCGGCAGCCTGCGGGCCGACTTCACCGCCTCGCTCGTCGTCTTCCTCGTCGCCCTGCCGCTGTGCGTGGGCATCGCCGTCGCCTCCGGCGTCCCGGCCGAACTCGGGCTGGTCACCGGCATCGTGGGCGGGCTGGTCACCGGGTTGCTGCCCGGCAGCAGTCTCCAGGTCAGCGGCCCCGCAGCGGGGCTCACGGTGCTCGTCTTCGAGGCCGTGCGCACCTACGGGCTCAGCGGCCTGGGGGTGCTGGTGCTCGCCGCCGGGCTGCTGCAACTGCTGATGGGCGCGCTGCGGCTGGGCCGCTGGTTCCGCGCCATCTCCGTCTCCGTCGTCCAGGGCATGCTCGCCGGGATCGGCCTGGTGCTGATCGCCGGCCAGCTCTACGCGCTGGCCGACGCGAAGGCTCCGGCCGGCGGCCCCGACAAGCTGCTCGGTCTGGGCGCGCTGGTGGTGGACACGGCGGCCGACAACGAGGCCCTGATCGCGGTCGCCCTCGGCGCGGCCACCGTGGCGGTGCTGCTGCTGTGGCCCAGGTGGCGGGCCGCCTCGCGGGTGCTGCCCGCTCCGCTGGCCGCCGTCCTGCTCGCCACGGGCGTGACCGCCGGATTCGACCTGCCGGTGGCACGGGTGGAGGTGCAGGGCCTCTTCGACTCCGTCCAGCCGCCCGCACTCGCCGACTTCTCTTCGCTGGCCTCCGTCGGCATGCTCAGCACCGTCCTGGCCTTCACCCTGATCGCCTCCGCCGAGTCGCTGTTCAGCGCCGCCGCCGTCGACCGGCTGCACGACGGCCCCCGCACCCGCTACGACAAGGAGCTGATGGCCCAGGGCGCCGGCAACACCGTGTGCGGTGTGCTCGGGGCGCTGCCGATGACCGCCGTCATCGTCCGCAGCTCGGCGAACGTGTCGGCCGGTGCCAGGACGAAGGCCTCCCGCGTGCTGCACGGCGTCTGGCTGCTGCTGTTCGCCGCCGCCTTCCCCGCCGCGCTCGGCATGATCCCGCTCTGCTCGCTGGCCGGGGTACTGCTGCACGCGGGCTGGAAGCTGATTCCGCTCAAGGACCTGGGGCCGATGTGGCGCCGGCACCGGGCCGAGGCCGTGGTGCTGGCCGTCACGGCGCTGGCGATCGTCCTGACCGACATGTTCAAGGGCGTGCTGCTGGGGCTGCTGATGGCGGTGGTCAAGACCGCGTGGGAGACCTCGCACGTCCAGGTGGAGACCGAGGACCCCGGCGAAGGGCGGCCGTTGCGCGTCCTGGTCCAGGGCAACGCCACCTTCCTGCGGCTGCCCAAACTCCAGGACCAGTTGGAGGCGCTGCCCGCCGGCCGCCGCGTGGAGCTGCGGCTGGAGAAACTGCGGCACGTGGACCACGCCTGCGCGCTGGCGCTCTCGCAGTGGGAGGAGCAGCACAACAGGGTCGCGGCCCGCACGGAGCCTGTCCACCGGGAGGAGAGCACTTCTAGCATGATCGGATGACACGATTCGAGGGGTACACCGCGCTGGTGACCGGGGCAGGGCAGGGCATCGGAGCGGCCGTCGCACGCCGCCTCGCGACGGAGGGCGCACGCGTCCTGGTCACCGACCGGGACGCGGAGCGCGCCCGCGCGGTGGCGGCGGCCGTCCGCGCCGACGGCGGAACCGCCGAGGCACACGCCTGCGACGTGCGGGACGCGGCTGCCGTGGAGGCCGCCGTCGCCCGCGCCGCCGAGGCCTTCGGCTCGCTGGACGTGCTGGTCAACAACGCCTACTCCTGCCACCGCGACCCGGACCGCTTCGAGGAGTGGGACGAGGCGGCCTGGTACGAGGACTTCGAGGTGACCCTGCACGGCGCGGCCCGGTGCGCCCGGGCCGCGCTGCCGCTGCTGGCCGCGGCCCCGGGCCGGGGCGCGATCGTCAGCGTCGGCTCCGTCAACGCCGAAGCGCACTTCGGTGAGCACGCCTACAGCGCCGCCAAGGCGGGGCTGGCCTCACTGACCCGCACGCTCGCCGTCGAGTCGGCCCCGCGCGGCGTGCGGGTCAACCTCGTCGAACCGGGCACCGTACGCACCGACGTGTGGCGGGGGCGGGAGACGATGCTGGAGGAGGTCTCGGCCCACTATCCGCTCGGCCGCGTCGGTGAGCCGTCCGACATCGCGGCGGCCGTCGCCTTCCTGGCGTCCTCGGACGCCGCCTGGATCACCGGCGTCTCACTGCCGGTCGACGGGGGGCTGCTGGTGTCCAACCTGGCGATGAACCGCACCATGGCGCACGGCTGAGAGCGACGCCGGGGCGCGTGAGCGGAGCGCCCCCCGAGCGGAGCGCGCCCCCGAGCGGGGCGCGCCGCCGTCATGCGCCAGCGGCATCCCACCAGGCCGCCCGTCGCGGATACTGGGGCCATGCGCGTTGCGGTGATGACGGCGGGCTCCCGGGGGGACATCGCGCCCTACACGGGGCTCGCGCACGGCCTGGCCGCCGCCGGGCACGAGGTCACGGTGGCCACCCACGCCTCCTTCGGCCCGCTGGTCGAGGCGGCGGGCGTGGGCCTGTGTCCGCTCCCCGTCGACCCCAGGGCCGCACTGGAGTCCGGGCGCGGCCGGGCCCTGCACGACGCTTCCACCGGCGCCGGCAAGATACTGCGGCTGCTCGCCATGGCCAGGGCGCTGGTCGGCGACATGGCGCCGCCGCTGGCCGCGCTCGCCCGCGAGAGCGACGCGCTGGTGTGCTCCAGTTCGCTGGCGCCGCTCGGTCACGCCCTGGGCGAGGGCCTGGGGGTGCCCAGCCTCGGCGCCTTCCTCCAACCGCTGCACGCCACACGGGAGTTCGGCCCCTCGGTGCTCGGCGCCCGCTCCTACGGGCCGTGGGGCAACCGGCTCGCCGGGCACTTGGGCAACGTCGCGGTGGACCGGGTCTTCGCCGAGACGGTACGGACCACCCTGCGCGGCCTGCCCGCCGCTCCGCCCGGCGCGGCGCGCGCCGCGAACCACCGGACGCGGGAGCGGCAGCGGTGGCCCGTGCTGCACGGGTTCAGCCCCACGGTGGTGCCCAGGCCGCGCGACTGGCGGCCCGGCCTGGAGGTGTGCGGCTACTGGTGGCCCCACGACCCGCCCGGGGCGCGCCTGCCCGACCGGGTTGAGAGGTTCCTCGCGGCGGGCGATCCTCCCGTCTTCGTCGGTCTGGGCAGCGCCACGGTGCCCGACTCCGCGCGCACCAGCGCGACGGTGGTGCGGGCGCTGCGTGCTGCGGGGCTGCGCGGGGTGGTGCAGCGCGGCTGGGCCGGGCTGCTGGCTCAGGAGGCGGACGATCTGCTGACCGTCGAGGAGGTGCCGCACTCCCTGCTCTTTCCCCGTATGGCCGCCGTCGTGCACCACTGCGGCGCGGGCACGACCGCCGCGGGGCTGCGCGCCGGGGTGCCCGCCGTGCCCGTGCCCGTCCAGTTCGACGCGGGATTCTGGGCGTCGCGCCTGGTCGCACTGGGCGTGGCGCCGCGCGTGGTGCCGCTGCGCGCTCTGACGGCCGACCGGCTGGCCGCCGCGCTGGGGGCCGCCGTCCGCGACCCGTCCCATGCCCGCCGCGCCCGTCAGGTGGCGGCCCGCGTGCGCGCGGAGGACGGCACGGGCGCCGTGGTCGCGGCCGTCGGCGCGCTCACCGCACGGCGGCGGTGAGCCGGTCGCGGGCTGGGTACGGGCCTGGGCCGGTGCGGGTCCGAGTCGGGCGGAAGTCGCCTGGGTGCCGCTGCGGACCCGGGGTGGCCTGACGCCTCGGCGACGTGTGGGCGGCCGGTCGGAACTGCTAGCGTGTAAGCTATGACGACCAGCATGGACCATTACACCTATGAGGTCGGAGCCGGTGTCCCCGACGTCGAGACCTTCCGCGCGCTGCGCCACGCGTGCGGAATGGGGCCGAGGTCCGTCGAGGCCGTGGCGCGCGGCCTGCCGGGCACCTGGTACGGCGTGGTGGTCGAGGCGGTGCCCACCGGCGAGAAGGAGGCCGCCGGGCGGATCGTCGGCATGGGGCGGGTGATCGGCGACGGAGGCTCCTGCTTCCAGATCGCGGACGTGTGCGTCCTGCCCGCGCACCAGGGCAGAGGGCTCGGCAAGCGGATCATGGCGGAGCTGACCGGCGCACTGGAGCGGCGCGCCCCGGCCGGCGCCTACGTCTCCCTCATCGCCGACGGCGACGCGCACCACCTCTACAGCCGCTTCGGTTTCGTCGAGACGGCACCGCAGTCCGTCGGCATGCACCGCAAGGTCTGACCGGGCTCCGGGACTCGCACGGCGATCCCCGCTGCCTTCCCCGCCGCGCGCGGCGGGGAAGGCAGCGGGAGGCAACCGGCCCCGGTGGTTACCGCTCGCAGGTGAGGGAGCCTTCGGCGGCGCCCTCGATCAGCTTCTCGTGGGCCGCCCGCAATCGGTCCACGTCCGGCTTGACGACCTGGCGGTCGTAGGTGAGCAGGCCGTTCAGCTCCCCCTCCAGGTCGGTGATCTGGGTGTAGACGGCGCCGCTGCTGCCCTGGCAGGCGGCGAACTGCTCGACCTCGGCCAGCTTCGCCAGGTACGCGTCGGTGTACGCGTCCTTCTCCACCCCGACGTAGGTGTGCCGCACGGGCCAGGCGTGGCCCGGCACGGCGAGCCCCAGGCCGCCGTACTCGCCGCTCACCAGCGCCCGTTGCCCGTCGGGTTCTGGCAGCTGTGCGCTCGGGTAGCCGTGCGCGTCGGAGATGTCGCCGTTGCCGCCGTCGACCGCGCCGCAGCAGTTGTGCCCGCTCATGTTGTTCACCAGCCGCGTCGGGTCGAGCCCCTTGGCGTAGTCGGCGACGCGGGCCTGGTCGTACTGGCCCCAGCCCTCGTTGAAGGTGACCCACATGATCACCGAGGGGTGGCTGTCGTGCTGCCGGATCATCTCCCGCATCTCGTGCTCGTACTGGGCGCGGGCCGCGCTGCCTGGCGTGCGGTCCGAGCGCATGGAGGGCATGTCCTGCCACACCAGCAGGCCGAGCCGGTCGGCGTGGTAGAACCAGCGGTCGGGTTCGACCTTGATGTGCTTGCGTACGGAGTTGAAGCCCATCTCCTTGTGCTGCTCCAGGTCGAACGCGAGTGCCTCGTCGGTGGGCGCCGTGTGCAGGCTCTCGGGCCAGAAGCCCTGGTCGAGCGTGGCCATGGAGAAGACGGGCTCGCCGTTGAGCACCATGCGCCGCTGGCCGTCGACCGTCTCGACGGAGATCTCGCGCATGCCGAAGTAGCTCTCGACGGTGTCGGCGGAACGCCCCTGGCCCACCCGTACGGTGAGGGTGTACAGGTGCGGGTCGTCGGGCGACCACAGGTGCGGTTTCGGCACGGGCACCTCGAAGGGCTCGGCGCCGCTGCCGGTGGCGCGGCCGACCTCCTTCTTCCCGTCGTAGGCGATGGCGGTGACGGGCACGCCGTCGCGCACGCCGCGCGCGGTGACGGCGACCTGCTCACCGGACAGGTCGGGGGTGGTCTGCACGTCGGTCGTGTGGTCGGCGGCGACCGGTTCCATCCACACGGTCTGCCAGATGCCGGAGGAGGGGGTGTACCAGATGCCCTCGGGGCTCAGCCGCTGCTTGCCGACGGGCGGGTTGGGTCCTTCGGCGTCGTCGGTCGGGTCGTAGACGCCGACGACGAGCTCCTGTCGGCCGCCGGGCTTCAGCGCGTCGGTGACGTCGGCGGTGAAGCGGTCGTAGCCGCCCTTGTGCGTGGCGACCCGCTTGCCGTTGACGTAGACCGTGGCCTGCCAGTCGACGGCGTCGAAGGTGAGGTGGAGCCGCTTGCCCCGGGCACCGTCGCTCACCTTCCAGCTCTTGGGCACGGTGAACGTGCGCTTGTACCACATCCGTTCCTCGTGCCGTTCGACACCGGAGAGCCGGGATTCGACGGGGTAGGGCACCAGGATCTTCTCGTCCAGCCGCTTGTGGCGCCCGACCGGCGGCGCCTGGCCCTTCTCCGCTCCGGCGAACTGCCAGGTGCCGTTGAGGTTCTTCCACTTGTCGCGCTTCAGCTGGGGCCTGGGGTACTCGGGCAGCGCGTTGCCGGGACCGACGTCCTTGGCCCAGCGGGTGGACAGCTGGTACTCGGAGCGGTTGTCGCCGCCCGCCCGGAAGGCGCCGATCGCTTCGCCGTCCGCGCCGGCCAGACCGCCCTCGCCGTCGTAGCGCAGCTCGGCGGTTCCGCCTTGCCCGACGACCGGTTCGGTGAGCGGGACGAGGAGCGCGTAGGGGTCGTCCTCGGCGGCCCTGGCCTGCCCCAGCGGCCATTCGGCGCCGCCGATGACGGCCTTAAGATGGTCGCGCAGCGCGGCGGGCGGGGCGGCGAGGCGCTGCGGGAAGCGGAGTTGGAGGGTGCGCCCCGAGGCGAGGACGTGCATCTCGGCGGGGCCGTCGTAGTCGAAGCCCTCGGGGAGGGTGAAGGCGGACTGCGGTACGGCCGTCTTCTTCCCGCCGGGCGGCGTCCAGCGCAGGTGGAGGTTGGAGCCGCCGTCCTCCTCGAAGTACTCGACCTTGAGGTCGTAGGCCCGTCCCGCGGTCAGTTCGACGGGCTCGGAGGTGATCTCCTTGTCCCAGTCGGCGACCCAGTGGTCGATGACGAGTTCGTCGCCGACCCACACGCGGAAACCGTTGTCGCCGGTGACGTGGAAGGTGTGGTCGCCCGTCCTGTCCGGGGTGAGCCGTCCGGTCCAGCGGACGCTGGCGTGGTCGCTGCGGCCCGCCCGCTCGGACAGCCGCGGCTCCAGGTCGTCGAAGTCGAGTGCGGGGTCGACGGCGGTGGCCTGGAGGGTGCCGAAGTCGTGGGCGCCGGGGGCGCTCTGTGTCCAGTACTCGCCCTTGAGGCCGTGCACCACGGGCGGGTCGTCGGTCGCGGCGGCGGCCGACGGTCCGGAGCCGAGTGCAGCGGCCAGGAGGGCGAGGAGTGCGAGGGCGGCGGTGAGCGCCGCAGGCCAGGGATGTGCGCGTCTCACGGGTACCTCCGGGTGGGTGCGGTGGTGCGCTCCGTGCGGGTCCGGCGAACAGAGGCTCTGACATCGTTGTCAGAGTGCGACCCTGTAGGTCACTGTCGGAAAATGTTGGAACACGCGCAGTACGCATGAGAGCACGCGGTGTCAGGGACTGTCCAGAGTCCCGACACCCGGCCACCCGGAGCCGCGACACCTCGCCGGATCCACCACACGACACCCGCCGGATCCACCACGCACGCCCCCGGCCCCGCGCACGAGCCGTGCACGGCGAGGGGCCCGGACCGTCGGGCCCGGGCCCCTCCACGCCGCTCGGCGGGAACGACCGCCTCAGACGTCCACACCCCGGTTGCGCAGCCACGGCACCGGGTCGACACCGGAGCCGGCCTCGGGCGTGACCCGGACCTCGAAGTGCAGGTGCGGCCCCGTCGAGTTGCCCGTGTTGCCGGACAGCCCGATGCGCTCCCCCGCACGCACGTGGGCGCCCTTCTTGGTCTGGATACGGGAGAGGTGCGCGTACTGGGTGTAGTAGCCGTTCGGGTGCCGGATGACGATGTGGTTGCCGAACGGACCGCCGCACTCCGTCTTGACGACGGTGCCCGCGCCGACCGCCCGCACCGGCGTCCCGACCCCCACGGCGAAGTCCTGCCCCGTGTGGCTGTGCGCCCAGCGCTTGCCCGAGGAGGCGAAGCCCGCGGAGAGCGTGTACCCCTTCACGGGCTTCACCCACTTCGCGTCGCTGTGCCCGCGCTTGGCCGGCGGAGGGCTGTAGGCGCAGCCGCCGGACGAGGCGGCGGGCACCGCCCTGAGCGCCGCGCGCGTCACAGGCCCCGCGGCGCGAGCCGCCCGGTCCGCGCGCTCCTGCCGCAGCCGCGCCCTGGCCTGCGCGAGCCGCCGCTCGACGGTGCGCTCGGCGCGCTGCTGACGCGCGGCGTCCGCCTTCAGCCTGCCCAGCAGGGCACGTTCGTGTGCCCGGTCGCGCACGAGTCGGCGCTGGGTGTCCCTGGTGGTGTGCAGCAGCCGCCGGAAGGCATGGTCGCCCTGGCGCTGGGAGCGCAGCCTGCCGAGCAGGGCCTCGGGCGACGAGGTCGTCAGCAGGCGGGTACTGGGGGCCCAGCCGCCCTGCTGGTACTGCAGGCGCGCCACGGCGCCGAGCTGCCTGTGCAGGGTGCGCAGTCGCCGCTCGCCCCGGTGGACGGCGCGTGCGGCGTGCCGGGCGGCGGCCCGCTGCGCGGACGCCTTGCGCTGGGCGGCCTCGAACCGCGCGGAGGCGGCGGTGGCCTCGCGGTAGAGGGCGGCGATCCGGTCGGGCAACGGCTGCGCGGCCTCGGAGGGACCCTTCGCCGGGGCGGCTCCCGTGGCGTGCGGCGCACCACCGGCGAGCACCGCGGCGCACAGCAGCGCGGCCAGTGGAGCCGCCGCCCGTCTCTTTCGTACGGCCTGAGTCATGGCACGATCGTGCGTCCGCGCACCCCGTGGGACGGGTCATGCGGGCGCGGCACGCGGGCGGCTTGGGCCGTTCGACGCAGCAGACTGTCGCCGGGACGGGTGCTTTTCGGGCCGGCCTGATAGCCGGGCCGAGCCGGTCCGGCGCCCCGCGCACCTCTCCGGCGGCCCCGCGGGCCTCCCCCGCCGAAAACTTGTTTCACAGTACACGGAAGTGCATGATGTGTGCATGCATAAGCGGGTTATGGACTCGGCGGCTCCCCAGGAGGAGCCGGAGGAGCTGATCATCGCCGTCGAGCAGATGGTCCGCTACGTACGCCGCAGCGCCACCGCGGGCGACCTGAGCACCGCGGCCGGCCAGGCACTGGCCCGCCTCGGCCGCGAGGGCCCGCAACGGCTGACCGAACTGGCCAGGGCCGAGGGCGTCTCGCAGCCGAACATGACCCAGCTCATCACCCGGATGGAGCGCGCCGGACTCGTCCGGCGCACCGCGGACACCAGCGACGGGCGCGGCGTGCTCGTGGAGGCCACCGACGCGGGCCTCGGGCTCTTCCACCGGCGCCGCGCCGAGCGCGCCCAGGCGCTCGAAGAGCTCCTCGGCGAGCTGAGCGAGCCCGAACAGCGCGCGGTGCGCGTCGCGCTGCCGGCCCTCGCCCGCGCGATCCAGGGCCGCAGGCCCGGCCCCTGACCCCGCGCTCCTCCCGTCCCTTCACCTCCCTCCCTCCACCTC